>DASUDK010000060.1:0-15109 GCA_036275655.1 Limnobacter sp.
GTTCAAATCGGTCCCCACATCCGCGGTGCTCAGCGTGCCGCGCGTGGCGATCACAATCTCGGTGGAGCGCCCGCCGTTGAGTTTGGCCATGAAGCCAAAGGCACTGCTGGCGTGAAAGCCCAAGCCAGAGGTGGCGGTGATTAAACGGACGGATGTTCTTTCAACGAAAGGAAGCTTGGCTTTCACCAAATCTGAAAATCCAATCGGATGGCTGTTTTTAGTGAGGTACGCAGTCTCAGACAAATCAAAAATCTGAGTCGGGCTGAGTTCGTTCATGGTTGACGCACCCCATTGTGCGAGCACCTTACCGTTCGCCCGTCCGAGTCTTCTTCAAATTTTGATAAATCACAATTAAGCTTCAGGAAGCCGCCAATCGATTCGGTGCCAGGCAAGTAATCCAGTTTGTTGAATGCCCATATTCCATATCGTATCCCTTCATAAGAGAGCGAGATAATCTGGGCAACACTTGGGCTGCTTGACAACAAATCGGGTCTAAAAAGCCTGCGCTCTTCCACCACCGCAAACCCAAATTTGCCGTTGGTGGTTGTGGTGGCCCGGTCTTCGTATTTGTTGTTTTTAAATCCGCCGCTGTACAGTTCGCGGGTCACGGTGACATCGGCCAGGGGTTTGCCAGCCCAATGGACCACGCCCTCAATCGGTGAGCAATAGACGATTTTTTTAAACACAAAGGCCTCCGAGGTGAGGGGTAAAAAAGCAAACACAAGCAAAGCAAGCAATTCACGTTTCATCTTCAAGCATGTTGTTGATGTGCCAATCTTGCACGCTAGCCCGCCCTGGCTGCACGCACAACAAATGCGCCTTTTAGATCGTCATATCGGGTGATATGGATTGTCCTGTGGTCCCCTCGCCCTAAGGGCGTCGCCCAGGTTGCGAGCAGCTTGCGATTCAGCTTGTGGTTCGCTCCTCTACCTCGCTCATCACATGGGGTGATAGATCGCAGGTTAGACCAATCGCCACTGTGGAATTCCGTTGCTAGAGTCCTGCGTGACTCCATTCTCGCAACACTCGCCCAACGTGTCTGTCTCCCCTCATCTTGATTTGTTCAGCCAGCCACTGCCGTGGGCACAGCCATTTGCAGACGGCACATGCGGGCCCAATCTCGAGTACGACAACGCGTTTCTAGAGCTCCAAAAGGCCGCCGCCGGCAAGCCTGAATCCCAATTTGAGCCCGCCACCCCACCCGACTGGAATGCCGTAGAAAGCGGGGCCGAGGCCTTGCTTGCCAAGAGCCTGGACCTTCGCCTCTTGTTGTTGTGGGCGGAGTCGCAAATCAACCTGCGTGGTTTCCAAAGTTTGCCAAAAGGCTTGCTCGGTTTGGTGTCTCTCATTCAAAACGCCTGGCCCGTGCTCAATCCGCCGCTGGATGAGGGGGATCCATACGCCCGTCTCAATGTCATCGAAAGTCTTGGACACGGCGGGTCTTTTTTTCAGTCACTTCGCAACGCTTTGCTCTTCAAAGACGCACGCGTGGGTGAGTTGCGTGCCAAAGATTTTGAAATCCTGTTTGGCAATGTGGCCGGTGCAGTTCCAAGTGTGTCTCGGGAGCAGGTTGAGCAATACCTCAAAGCCTCGACAGAGCAGGCCGCCCGCCTGCGCGAAGTGGTGGAGCAAAGTCAATTTTTGCTCAATCGCCTTGAAGAGGCCTTGCATGCGTTGGTGGGGGCAGAGCAGGCGCCTCAGCTCACCGAAATCAAATCCCTTTTAAGGTGCTTGCAGGCAAGCCTGCCCGAACCCCCTTTGGAACAAACCGTGAGCTTGTCACCACCCAGTGGTTTGGGTGATTTGCCTGCTGTGGCTTTGCAAGCCACTGCGGTCTCGGTTGGTTTCGATCCAAAGGCGGTGCATGTGGGTTCCCGTGCGCAAGCGCTTGCAGCCATCGATGCCGTGTGTGCGTATCTAGAACACGCTGAGCCTTCCAACCCGGCTCAGCTCATGCTCAAACGCGCTCGCCGTTTAATCGACAAAAACTTCATGCAGTTGTTAAAAGACCTTGCGCCTGACGCGCTCAGTGGCGTGGCAAAGATCATGGGGGTCAAGCCAGACTCCTTCGAGCCGGATGACCGCTAGGGTCTTCTGTACTTAACTTATTTACGTGAGAACTTGAACCATGAGCGGACAAAAATTCATTGGACGAAACCGTGCGCCGCGTGTGCAAATCGAATACGACGTCGAGGTGTACGGCTCCGAAAAAAAGGTGCAATTGCCTTTTGTGATGGGCGTGATGTCTGATCTCTCCGGCAAGTCCGAGGTGCCGTTGCCCCCAGTGGCTGAGCGTGATTTTCTTGAAGTGGATGTAGACAACTTTGATGCGCGGCTAAAAAGCATCAAGCCGCGCGTGGCATTTCACGCCAGCAACAAGCTCACGGGCGAGGGCAATCTTGCGGTCGATCTCACCTTTGAGTCCATGGAAGACTTCAGCCCCGCCGCCATTGCCCGCAAGGTGGAGCCACTGCGCAAGCTCTTGGAGGCACGTCAGCAATTGAGCAATCTGCTCACCTACATGGATGGAAAAAACGGCGCAGAGGCCCTGCTTGCCAAACTCTTGGCCGACCCCGCGCTCCTGAAGTCCCTCTCTGCCAGCGAGAAACCCGCCACACCCGAAGGAGAGCAGGCATGAGCACTCAACAGCAACGCGCACTCGATGTGATCGAACTGGAAGGCAGTGAGCTGTCTTCCCTGCTCCAGAAAGAGTTCAAACCCAAAACAGACGAAGCCAAGTCCGAGGTGGAGTCTGCCGTGCTCACGCTGGCTGAGCAAGCACTGCAGGGCACCCAATTGTTGGGTGACGATGTGGTGGATTCCATTCAGCGCATGATCGCCGCCATCGACGAAAAACTCTCATTGCAAGTCAATGAAGTGTTACACCATCCCGATTTCCAACAAATCGAAAGTGCATGGCGAGGTTTGCATTACCTGGTCAACAACACCGAAACCGATGAGTTCTTGAAGATCCGCTTCATGAACATCTCCAAAACCGAATTGGCCAAAACACTCAAGCGCCACAAAGGCGTGGCCTGGGACCAAAGTCCAGTGTTCAAAAAAATCTACGAACACGAATACGGTCAGTTTGGAGGCGAACCCTACGGTTGCTTGGTGGGCGATTACTACTTCGACCACTCGCCCCCCGATGTTGAAATGTTGGGTGAGCTTGCAAAAATCAGTGCGTCTGCGCACGCGCCGTTTTTGTCGGCGGTCTCCCCGGCCACCTTGCAAATGGATTCCTGGCAAGAGCTCGCCAACCCGCGAGACCTCACCAAAATCTTTTCAACACCCGATTACGCCGCTTGGCGCAGCCTGCGCGACGCAGACGATTCCAAATACCTTGGGCTCACCATGCCGCGCTTCCTGGCGCGTCATCCTTACGGGGCCAAAACCAATCCGGTGGAAGAATTCGCTTTTGAAGAAGACACAGGCCTGGCCGATCACAACCGTTACACCTGGGCGAATTCGGCCTATGCCATGGCAGTCAACATCAACCGCTCTTTCAAAGAGTACGGTTGGTGTTCACGCATCCGCGGCATCGAGTCTGGTGGCGCTGTGCCCAACTTGCCCACCCACACATTCCCCACGGACGACGGCGGTGTGGACATGAAGTGCCCCACTGAAATCGCGATTTCGGACCGCCGTGAGGCTGAGTTGAGCAAAAGCGGTTTCTTGCCGCTGATTCACAAGAAGAACAGTGACCTCGCCGCTTTTATTGGGGCACAGTCCCTGCACAAGCCAGCCGAGTACGAGGACCCCGACGCATCGGCCAACGCCAAACTGGCCGCTCGCTTGCCTTACTTGTTTGCCACGTGCCGTTTTGCCCATTACCTCAAATGCATCGTGCGAGACAAAATCGGCTCTTTCAAAGAGCGCGCCGACATGCAGCGTTGGCTTCAGGATTGGATCATGCAATACGTGGATGGTGACCCCGCCAACTCGTCCGATTCGGTGAAGGCCACTCGCCCCTTGGCCGCCGCCGAGGTGGTGGTGGAAGAGGTGGAAGGCAACCCGGGTGTTTATTCCTCCAAATTTTATTTGCGCCCCCACTACCAGTTAGAGGGGCTTACCGTGTCTTTGCGTTTGGTGAGCAAATTGCCATCCGCCAAAGCGTCTTGAAGTTTGAAATTCTAATCAATCTATTACAGAGGGAATCAAATGTCCGTAGACATGTTTTTGAAGATTGTGGGTGTCAATGGTGAGTCTGTTGACCAAAGCCACGCTCAAGAAATCGATATTTCGTCCTGGAGTTGGGGCATGTCCCAGTCCGGCACCACACACACTGCACACGGCGGTGGCGCAGGCAAGGTGAGTGTCAACGACATCACCATCACCAAGCTGGCTGACAAAGCCACGCCCACCTTGATGAAGGCTTGCTGCACAGGCCGGCATTTTGACGAGGCCGTCATCACCGTGCGCAAAGCAGGCGACACCCCCCTGGAATATGTGAAGTTGGTGATGAACGATGTGATCATCAGCAACATTTCTGTCAGTGGCGCAACAGGCGGAGATTTGGTGAGCGAGGTGCTGACCTTGAATTTTGCGCGCTTCCGTTACGCCTACGTGCCACAAAGCCGCACCGGTGGCGCAGAAGGTGTTGTTGAAGCTGGTTTCGACATCGCCGCGAACTGCGTGGCCTAATTTTTTGCCAGGAATCTCAATGTCGAAAGTCGATATGTTCCTGGCCGTGGAGGGCTCCCGCCAGGGGGCCCTTCAGGGGGAAAGCCAGGCCATGGGTCACGCCGGTGAAATAGATGTGCTGGGCTGGAGCTGGGGCATGTCGCAGCAAGCCCTGAGCAATTCACAGCAAGTCTCCAAAGCCAGTGTGCGAACGCTCAAGATCAACAAAGCCATCGACAGCGCATCCACAGCCATCATGAGCGCACTCAAATCCGCCGAGTTGCTCAACAAAGTGGTGCTCACCTGCCAAGATCCCGGCGGTGTGGCCGTCATCGATTACCTGCGCATCACCTTGCGCAAGGCCCGGATTGTTGAATACGACATCCAAGGCGCTGCCGAAGACGATCGGCAGGTGTATGAGTCGATTGCCATTGCCTTCAAAGAGATTGAGGTGGTGTACACACCCAAGTCGTCGGCCAACCTAAGATCGGGCGCCTGCACCTACATTGACGTGTACGACTGACCTGGCCATGAGCGCTGCCCGCGACACCCTTCAACCCGCCCTCCTGGACCGCTTGTGCGACGATGAGCCCCACCGGTTGGAAGAGCCAGCCGCAAGTCGCATCATCAGCAAGGCGCAATTGCGCAGCTTGGTTCTGCGCGATCTTGAACACCTGTTCAACACCACCCGGGTGGTGTCGGCCAAACAATTGAAATCCATGCCTGGCTTGCAGGGTTCTGTGTTGGCGTATGGCATGCCACCCATCGCAGGGCAACTCGCCACCGCTTTGGATGTGCAACAGTTTGAACACACGGTTGCGCAGCTGATTCGCGACCACGAGCCTCGAATTCATGCCGATTCTGTGGAGGTAAGCGCCGAAGTCGAACATGGCTTGATGCACCTGCACAATGTGATTGGTTTGCGCATTCGCGGTTTGTTGTGGGCTCAACCTTACCCGGTTGAGCTGGCCATGCGCACCGAGATTGATCTTGAAACCGGGCATGTGGCCTTGCGGCCCATCACCGGGTTTTAGGGGGCGCGGTGGATCCCAGGTTTTTGCAGCTTTACAACCAGGAGCTCGTGCATGTGCGCGATTCTGCGGCAGAGTTTGCCGAGCGGTTTCCAAAAATTGCATCGCGTTTGGCCCTGGACAGCACAGAGGTACAAGACCCCTATGTGGAGCGCCTGTTGCAAGGGTTCGCTTTTCTCACGGCGCGCGTGCATTTGCGTTTGGAGGAGGAGTTTCCACGCTTCACCGTGCAATTGTTGAATCGACTCAACCCCAACGCCTTGGCGCCGATGCCTGCCATGGGTGTGGTGCAGTTTCAACCCAATCTCCAAGACCCCGCCTTGTTGCAAGGCCTCACTGTGAAGGCGGGCACAGTGCTGCAAAGCCAGCTCTCCAAAGGCATGCAAACACCTTGCAAGTTCACCGTGGCTCACAACACGGTGCTGTCCCCATGCACGGTGTCGCAAGTGGTTCACGGTGCTTTCAATGCCACGGGTGTGAGGGCGCGCGCGGCCAAGGTCCGCTCGGCGCTGCAGCTCACCCTGCTTGCCCCCCCTGGGGTGTGCTTGTCCAAATTGCCGCTGGATTTGCTGCAACTTCATGTGGCCGGTGGCGATGAGTTGGCCAATCCCTTGTTTGACCGTTTGGCCTTTCAGCACGTGCATGTGCTGTGTAGGCCCATCGGTGAGTCTGCCTGGCGTGCGCTGCCAGCGGGTGCTGTGCAAGCCGCTGGCTTGAGCGATGAAGAATCGTTGCTGCCCAACAGCCCCCAGGCCTTGGGCAGCATGCGTTTGTTGCAGGAGTGGTTTGCCATGCCGGCGCGTGTCCGTTTTCTGAATGTGCACGGTGTGGGCCAGGCCTTGAATGGCGCCACGGCGACTGGGCTGGAGCTCGCCTTCTGTTTCGACGATGTACAAGCCGTGCTGGATCAGCAGGTGGGTGCAGACAATGTGCTGCTCAATTGCAGCCCAGTGATCAATCTGTTTCCGCATTTGTGCGATCGCATCGTGTTGAGCAGTGCACAATCGTTTTGGCCCGTTCAACCCAACCGCACCCGGCCCCACGATTTTGAGGTGCACTCCATTCTTGCTGTCCAGGGTCATGCACAGCAGGGCGTCCAAACCATACAGCCGTTGTTTGCGCCGCATGGTGAGGGGGGTGGGTCATTGTGTTACAGCACGCAGCGCAGCCCCACCCGAATGTCCATGCGCCAGGTGCAGGAGGGCACACGGTCTGGATACCTGGGCAGTGAGCTCGAAATCAGCTTGAGCCAACCTGGCGCGACCCTGGTCCATGGCCACGGATTGACCCAATTGGAAGTGCGTGCGCGTTGCACCAACCGAGATCTGCCATTGCTGATGCCCGTGGGTTTGGGCGATACCGATTTGCTGTGTCCCAGTGGATTGCCAGTGCAGTCTGTGCGCTTTGTGCACGGCCCAACTCGTCCACGTTTGCCATTGGGCATTCAACACCTGGGTCTCCCGGGCTCGGGCACGGGCGCGTCCGCAGGCGGGCATGTCAATTGGCAGTTGATCCAACACCTGGCGGGCAACTTTCTTGGCTTGTTGGCGGGCACCGAAGACCCCGCCGCTGAGCGGGCTGTGCCAGGGCTACAGCACTGGTTGAGTCTGCATGCCGACCCAGCCAATGCGGCGCATCAGGCGCAGATTGCCGCGGTCCATGCTTTGCAAGTGCGCGGCATGTCTTTGCAGATGGTGCGGCAGGGCCGCCCCGCTTTGGCACGCGGGCTGCACATTCAACTGACGCTGGATGAGATGGGCTTGCAGGGCGTTGGCATGGGCGGCTTTGCTTGGGTGCTCGCCCATTGTTTTGCGCGCCATGTGTCACTCAACAGTTTTGTGCAAACCCGTGTGCGTGGCCTGCACAGTGGGCAGGTGATTGAATTTGCACCGCGTTCTGGCCACCGGCCTGTGCTGTAGCCGCCATGCAAACCGCTGAATACATTGAACATACACAGGCACCGCCCCTGCCAGCGGGTGGCCTGTTTCATGCCTTGTGGCAATTGGAGGATGCCCACCCTGGCCGGGTGCGCATCGGGTATTCTCTTCGCCTGCGTGATGACCCTGTGAGGTTGGGTCAACGGCCTTTCATGAACTTTGCCCTGCACGATTTTCAGGGCAGCGCTTGGGTTAAAGCAGCCCACGGCGAATTCTTGCCCAAGTTTCACATTCAAAACTTTGGTCTGCTGGGGCCCAATGGTGCTTTGCCTTACCACCTCACCGAACACGCTTACACCCGCATCCACCATCACGGCGACACCACATTCAGCGAGTTTCTGGATGTGTTTCATCACCGGTCTTATGGGTTGTTTTACCGCGCGTGGGCGCAGGCCCAGCCCCAAGTGGCCTACTCGGAAAACAAGCCCAATCCATTCACCCGTCGTTTGGGGCAATTGGCGGGTGCTCGGCCAGGCGCCAGTTTGGATGAGTTGGCTCCACATGCTTCAGTGGCACTCTTGCGCCACGGCTTGGCAGATCACTTTTCGCGGGTGAGCAAAACTCAAGAGGGCTTGGAGTCTCTCTTGCGCCACGCCTTGGTCTGCCCTGTGCAGGTGCAACCTTTCCAAGGGCAATGGTTGACCATGCAGCAAGCCAAACAGCCCTGGGGGTCCCCGGTGCGCCTGTGCATGCTGGGCAGGCGCGCTTGGGATTGCCAAAGCCTGGTGCGCATCCAGTTGGGGCCAGTGTCTTACCAGGCATACCAATCCTTCTGGCCGGGGCAAGTGCAGCGCATGCGTGCACAGGCCTTGGCGCGTCACTACATCGCACTCGAGTATGACGCCACCATCCAAGTGGCGGTTGATCACACCACCATTCCTCGCTTGGCCATGGGCCACCAGGCACTGGGGCGCAACGCCTGGTTGGGCCGTGTACAACGCGCATCGCAGGCCCACGTCTCACTGGGACGTGTGGCCACGCATTTTTCATCTTCACCCGCTTCCCAATTTCGGAGTTGTTCATGAGTCACATCAGCCGCTTGTCCCTGTTTTCCAAGCTCAATGCCACTGCATTCAAAAGCGTGGAAGGGGCCACCGTGCTGTGCAAATTGCGCGGCAACCCATATGTGGAATTGGTTCACTGGGTCACTCAAATCCTGAATCAAGAGGACAGCGATTGGCATGTTGTGCTGCGCCACTTTGATGTGGATCACAGCCAATTGCTCAGTGACCTCCAGGGCGCATTGGAACGGCTGCCCAGGGGAGCACAGGGCATTTCGGATTTGGCAGAGGTGTTGCCCAACACGGTGGAGCGCGCATGGGTGTATGCCTCACTCATGTTCGGCAGTGCCAGCGTGCGCACTGGCCACGTGTTGCTGGCCTTGCTAAAAACCGAGTCGCTTCAGCAGGCTTTGTACCGATTGTCGCCCCAGTTCAAGCGGGTTCAGGTCGATGCATTGGCCGAGCAGTTCGAAGACCTGCTGGCTCAGTCGACGGAAGCTGTCCACACGGCCCAGCCACCGGGGCACGCCCTGCCGGGCGAGGCCAGCGGGGCCATGCCCGCAGCCCAGTTGGGCCAGGAAGAGGCGTTGAAACGCTACACGGTGGACCTCACCGAGAAAGCCCGCAATGGGCAATTGGACCCAGTCACCGGGCGTGAATTGGAGGTGCGCCAGGTGGTGGACATTTTGTTGCGCCGTCGTCAGAACAATCCCCTGATCACCGGAGAGGCCGGGGTTGGCAAAACAGCCCTGGTGGAAGGTTTTGCGCTGCAAGTGGCGGCTGGCCAAGTGCCACCGGCACTGGCACAAGTGCGAGTGCTGGTGCTAGACCTCGGTTTGTTGCAGGCGGGTGCCTCGATGAAAGGGGAGTTCGAGCAGCGCCTTCGGCAAGTGATTGACGAAATTCAGGCCAGCCCGCAACCCACCATTCTGTTCATTGACGAAGTGCACACCCTGGTGGGCGCAGGCGGGCAGCAGGGCACGGGTGACGCCGCCAACCTCTTGAAGCCGGCCCTGGCCCGGGGCGCTTTGCGCACCATTGGCGCCACCACCTGGGCCGAATACAAAAAATACATCGAGAAAGACCCTGCCCTCACTCGGCGCTTTCAGGTGGTGCAGGTGGCCGAGCCGGATGAGGCGCTGGGCGTTGCCATGCTGCGCGGCTTGGCCAGCGCCATGGAACAACATCACCAAGTCCTGGTGATGGACGAGGCCGTGCAGGCGGCGGTCAAGCTGTCGCACCGCTACATCCCGGCCCGGCAACTGCCAGACAAAGCCATCAGCCTGCTCGACACAGCTTGCGCCCGTGTGGCCGTGTCTCAGCATGCCCAGCCGCCAGGCCTGGCTCAGTTGCAGGCGCAATGGGACACCCTGCAGGCTGAGCGCGATGGGCTGAAGCGCGAGGCCGATTTGGGGCACAACCACGCGGGTCGATTGTTGGAGATTGAATCCGAATTGGATGGTTTGGCCGTCCAGCGAGAAAATTTGGAACGTCAATGGGCCGCTGAAAAAGAGGCCATTGCGCACTTGCTGGGGTTGCGTGCGCAGCGCCCCGCTGGCCAAGACACCCCTTCCAATTTACTGCAAGCGCTGCGGGATGCGGAAGCGGCATTAAAGGCCGTGCAAGGCGAACACCCCATGGTGCATGCTCAGGTCGATGCCCAATGCGTGGCGGCTGTGGTGGCGGATTGGACGGGCATTCCGGTGGGGCGCATGGTGCGCAACGAGATTGAAAACGTATTGAACCTGGCGCAAATCCTGAGCGAGCGAATTGTTGGGCAAGACCACGCGCTGGAGACGATCGCCAGGCGGGTGCAAACCCACCGCGCGGGCTTGGACGATCCCAACAAGCCAGTGGGGGTGTTTATGCTGGCAGGCTCCTCAGGGGTTGGAAAAACCGAGACCGCCTTGGCCCTGGCCGACAATTTGTATGGTGGTGAGCACAACCTCATCACCATCAACATGAGCGAGTACCAAGAGGCGCACACGGTGTCTTCCCTCAAGGGTTCGCCCCCAGGCTATGTGGG
Organism: Limnobacter sp.; assembly: GCA_036275655.1. Lineage (GTDB taxonomy): Bacteria > Pseudomonadota > Gammaproteobacteria > Burkholderiales > Burkholderiaceae_B > Limnobacter. The sequence goes on from DASUDK010000060.1 coordinate 10,619, forward strand.
CTACGGGGAGGGCGGGGTGCTCACCGAGGCCGTGCGCAGGCGTCCTTACAGCGTGGTGCTGCTCGACGAAATTGAGAAGGCCCATCCGGATGTGCATGAACTGTTTTTCCAGGTGTTTGACAAAGGCTGGATGGAAGATGGCGAGGGCAGGCGAATCGATTTTCGCAACACCCTGATAGTGTTGACCACCAATGTGGGCACCGACACCCTGATGCAGTTGTGCCAGGGCGAGCAGAGCCCACCCGTGGAAACCCTTTGCCAGGCCTTGCACACGCCTCTGTTGCAAGTGTTCCCCCCCGCCTTGCTGGGCCGCCTGGAAGTGGTGCCTTACCTGCCTTTGTCGCGCAGCATGTTGACGCAAATCGTGGATTTGCAGTTGCAGCGCGTGCAAGCGCGCATCGCCCAAGTGCACCGCCTGACCGTGCTGGTGGACGCCGCCGTGGTGCAACACATGGTCGACCGCTGCCAACAGGCCGATGCCGGTGGGCGCGTGGTGGGCGCCTTGCTGAGCAACACCGTGTTGCCCGAGGTGAGCCGCCAACTGTTGCATGCCACCTTGGCCGGCAAGGTTTACCAACAGTTGCATCTGCGCAGCAACGGCCAGCAGTTTGTGTATGAGTTTGCCTAACGCCCGCCGCAGGCTGCTGCTGGGCCAGTTCGCAAGCTTGGCCGCACTGGGGCCTTGGTGCCAACGCCTGTCCGCGGCCACTGCAAACACCGGGGGTGCTGCGGCCCAGCATCGCTTGGCTTTGTTGGTGGGCAACGGCGATTACCCCAGCCCCCATGACCTTCCACCCATCAGCAAAAATGTGATGGACTTGGGGGATGCGCTGGTGGCGCGCGGGTTTGATGTGACCCAGGCCATGAACCTGGACGAAGCAAACCTGGCCCGCGTGACAGCCGATTTTGTTGGGCGCATTCGGCGAGCCCCACCGAACACGGTCACCTTGTTTTACTACGCCGGGCATGGTTTGCAGGTGGATGCCAACAACCTGTTGCTGGGGTCTGGCACCAACCCGGAGGCGGGCCGCGCCGATTTGCTGGCCCGCTCCCTGGTGTTGCAAAACAAGTTGATTGCGGCATTGCCCCCCAGGCCCATGGCCCTGAACATGACCGTGATTGATGCATGCCGAACCGATTTGCGTCGTGCATTTGGCGACCGGGACGGGCTGAACCAAGTGGAAGCCCCGCTGGGCAGCCTGGTGTGTTTTTCCACAGCCGCTGGGCAGCCTGCGGTGTCGCCAGCCAGTGCGGACCAAAACACTTTTTACACGGCCTCGCTGGTGAAGTGCCTTCGCCGCGCGGCGCCACACACCACGTTCCAAGAGTTGTTCCGTCTGGTTAAACAGGATGTGGAGCAAACCATGCTGGGCCACCCCTTGCCTGCCATCCGGCAATTGGCCCAGCGGCCTTTTATTGCCGACAACGCCCCGGTGCCATGTTTGGTCTCGCCAGCGCAGGTGGCGGGCCAGGCTGTTGTGCAAGGCCCCACGATCTCGCCTCAAGAGCAAAGCGACTGGGAACACTTGCTGCGATTGACCTGGCCAGTGGACTTGCTGGCACAAACCCAGGCCTTTTTACAACATCACCCTGCCAGCGCATTGCGGGAGTCGGTGTTGCTGTTGCGCGATGGCGCAGCGCAAGCGCTGACCGTGCTGCGCTCCAACCAGGTGAATCTTTACAAAACCAGTTTTGTGGCGCCTGCCACCCAAGGGCATGAGGACCTGTTGCGTGCAGCCCGTGGAGACAAAGACGCGGCCGCCCGCATCGCACGTCAGCACAAAGCTTTGGGCACGCCCCAGGGCCTGCTGCGTTACGAGGGGTGGTTGCAGTATGCGGCAGCCCTGGGCAATGGGATTGCCAGTTACGACTTGGCCCTGCACTACCGTGAAACCGCGCAACCGCTGTTGGCCGCGCAAGCCGAGGCTCAGGCGCTGGCCTTGGGTTATTCGCCGCCCCGGGGTTTGGACCATGCCCGCAAGTGAAGGCGCAAAACAGGCATGGGTTTGCGGCGCTTTTTGCCCGTTTTGTAGCAGCCAAGATGTTTAACAATGTGGAAAGAGGACATGGCGCATGACATTGTTGAACATCACTCCGAACACCATCACCATTGGGCGATTCGGCCTGCTTTTGGCCGCTTCGTTGTTGGCGGCTTGCAATCCACGCACGCTGCTCAATGAGGACAACCTCCTCAAGGGCGCTCGCGCTGAAACCTATGTGCTCAACCATGGCGCGCTTTGCGCCCGCTTGCCCACGGGCGAGGCCATTGAGGCCTATGCCAACGACAGCGTGCCGCCAAACAGTGCGGTGGCCCGCGAGGTGAGGGCCTGGGATTTGTCGGGCCTGCTGGACATATTAAAAACCCAAGACGGGCGCTGGGTGATTTTGCCCTCCGCGGGCCTGAAGCAATTGGAAGGCGTGCATTTTAGGAAAGACGCCAAGGGCGAAAACGATGCCCTGTGTTTTGGCCGCTTGTGGGTTGAAAACACCGTGGACTATGTGCAAAACAAGCCTTTTGGGCTGGAAGACGCGGCCACCGCTCGCTTCCAGGCCACCTTGAAAGACGCCCACATGCTTCGGTATTTCAAAGACTTGAAGGTGGAATCCTTTGACCCCACGGTGTTTGTGCTCAACCCAGGCACTGCATTTGCCAGCAGCCTCGCCCCCAGTTTTGTGATTGAAATGGCCCTGCATCCCACCCCCACAGGCTGGTTCTTGGCCAAAAGTGCAAGTCGCCCGGTGAGCAGCAGCGAGTAGTGGACCCAGCGCCATGGGCTCATTTGGCTTCTGGCATAATTCAAGGCTCATCGCATAAGGAAGTTGGTGTGAGCCGCAACAAACAACACACGCCGCCAGCGCCAGTCACCCCGGGCTCCAAAGTTCGGATTGACAAATGGCTGTGGGCGGCCCGGTTTTTTAAAACGCGCAGCCTGGCCACCGAGATGGTGGATGGTGGCAAAGTGAAGTGCAACGATGAGCGCGTGAAGCCTGCTTATGGCGTGCAGGTGGGCGATGTGCTCACGGTGCCAGTGGGCTGGGATGACATGGTGCTGGTGGTCAAAGGCCTGGCCGACAAGCGCGGCAGTGCCACGATTGCACAAACCCTTTACCAAGAAACCGAAGAAAGCGCCACACGCCGCGCCGAACGTGCAGCCAATCGCAAGCTGATGAAAGACCCCGCCTTGGAGATCAAGGCCAGGCCGACCAAAAGAGACCGGCGGGCCATGGACGATTTCAAGTGGGGAGAGTAAGCCCATGGGCATGAGCCCAGCGGGCTTCAGATTTTTTCGGCCAGGGATTGTTCAATCAGCTGGTGCAAGGCTGCAAAATCTGGCTCACCCACGTAGGTCTTGATGATTTCGCCTCTGCGGTTGATGATGTAGGTGGTGGGCGTGATTTTCACATCGTCAAAAGCCCGGGCTATTTCACCGTTCACGTCCAGCGCCACGTCAAAGGGCAACTGTCGGGTTTCAGCAAAGTTCACCACATAATCTGGTCGATCATAGCTCATGGCCACCGCCACCGTGCGAAAGCCTTGCGCTTTGTATTTGTTGTAGGTGTCTACAATCTCGGGCATCTCTTTTACGCAGGTGGTGCAACTGGTGGCCCAAAAATTCACCAGCATCACATCGCCTTGGTAATCATTCGGCTCAATGGTTTGGCCTTTGATCGTGGTGTAAGTGACCTGCGGCGCTTCTTTGGCCATGCAGCCTGCAAGAAACAGGCTGCCTGCCAAAGCCGCTGCTAGAAACAGTGACTTCTTCATGGTGGGTTTAACGTGGGCCGACATCCGGCGAGTTGGTACCATTGTTTGGAGTGGCGGTGAGGCGGGAAAGTTCTGCCTCGGAGATCAATTCAACGACCTTCACCACCTTGACCACACCAGGCACACCTGCTGCGATTTGTGCCGCGCGGTTCGCTTCACGATCGGTCACCAGCCCCATGATGTAAACCACACCGGCTTCTGTGGTGACTTTGAATGAGTTGGCAAAAATGTCCTGGGCATCCAGCAAGGAGGCTTTTACTTTGCCGGTGATGAATGCGTCGTTGGAACGCGATGACAGGGAGCTCTTGCCCGCCACCTGAATGTCGTTGACCACCAAGCGAATGTTTGGAACGGTGGATACGCGGGTTTCAATGCGCGCGCGCGTGGCGTCATCGGGTGCCTGGCCCGTGAGCAGTAACTGCCGGTTGTACACGGTGGCATTCACATGGACCGCATCGCCAAAGGTGTCACGCACGGCGCTTTCAGCCTTCAATTGAATGCTGCGGTCTTCCACCTGGGTGCCCACCGTGCGGCGGTCAGCCGCTGCCAGCGAGCCAGCCGTGATGGCTGCGGCCGCACCAAAGAAGCAGCCACCCAACAGTGGGGCAGCCAGGCTTGCGCACAGCACTGCACTGATGGCAGAACGGCGTGGGCGGGTGAAAAACGAGCTTTTACTGCGCATTGTCTTCTTCTCCAAGTAAGCAAAGGTCGATGCCATCGCAAAT
>DASUDK010000061.1:0-33647 GCA_036275655.1 Limnobacter sp.
ATCAAACCGGGTGACCGGGGTAGCAACCGTTTTCAATCGCGGATCCGGATAACGCAAAATCGGGAGCAATGCCATGCTTTTACAACCGTTGTTCTCTACACATTAAAAGGATATACCTTCTGGGGGCAAAATAGTTCGCCCGAAGAGGGCGAAGCACCATGTACCCATTGCTGCACGCCATGAACCTGGCCTACAACACCGACCTGGAGGCTGCCCAACGGCAAAGTTTGGCAGCCAAAGGGCCTCAGGCCGAACTCCCACCCCCCTGCGACGCCGTGCGACTTTGGCATGAATTGGCCCAGGCGTGGTTAGGCCAAGCGCCAAACCGTTTTTGGGTCACGGTGCACAGCCCCGATTACCCACCAGGCCTGCTGCAACTCAAGAATCCGCCGCTTATTTTGTTTTGTGAAGGCGCACGGGCCTTGCTATACACCCGCAGCATCGGCATGGTGGGAAGCCGCAGCGCGACCCGGCTGGGCCTGGGCAATGCACAGGCCTTTGCAAGCACCATGGCAGGCCAAGGCTGGGCGATTGTCAGCGGCCTGGCCGAGGGCATTGATGGCGCATCCCACCACGGCGCGTTGGAAGCACAGGGCGGCACCGTGGCCGTGCTGGGGTGTGGGCCGGATGTGGTCTTCCCGGCCCATCACACCGCCCTCGCGCGGCGCATCGTGGCCGAGGGGGGGTTGATCGTTTCCGAATACCCGCCGGGCACACAACCCCAAAAAGCATTTTTCCCTAGGCGCAACCGCATCATTGCGGCCATGTCCGATGGCTTGCTGGTGGTGGAGGCCGCGCTTCGGTCGGGTTCACTCATCACTGCCCGCCACGCCAGCGAGTTGGGGCGCACCGTGGGTGCTGTGCCCGGCTCCATCCACAACACCCACAGCAAAGGCTGCCACGCCATGATCAAACAAGGCGCTTTACTAATAGAAACAGCCCAAGACCTGCTGGACGAGGTGCTGGCCAGCCTGCCCGGCCACAGGCAGCCAGTGCCAACGGTGTTGCAAGAAGCGGACAGTGCATGCCATGCTGGGGCAACTTTTGCAGCCGAGCAACTGACCGAGCTTGAAGCGACATTGGCCAAGGTGTTGGCCCAAGTGGGTCACGAACCCCTACACGCCGACAGCGTGGCGCAGATGGCTGGCCTGGCGCCCGATGAGGCCTTGGGTGCGCTCACAGAACTGGAGCTGATGGGCCTTTTGGTGGCCGAGCCTGGCAACCGCTGGGTGCGGACTGGCAAACCGACCTGAAGCAAGATTCTCGAGAAAGCCTTGATTATTTCAAGGCATGGCACTTACACTTCGGCGCACAAGGCACTGAAAACACTCACACACGTTGGACCAATTGAGCAGCGACACCCCTAAAAAACTGATCATCGCCGAAAAACCCTCTGTGGCGGCCGACATCGCCCGCTCTTTGGGGGGTTTCACCAAGAAAGACGACTACTTTGAGAGCGACGAGTATGTGCTGTCTTCTGCGGTGGGTCATTTGGTGGAGATTAAAGCCCCAGACGACTTTGAGGTGAAGCGGGGCAAGTGGAGTTTTGCCAATTTGCCGGTGCTGCCGCCGCATTTTGATTTGGCACCGATTGCCAAAACCGAATCCCGTTTGAAGGTGCTCAACAAGCTCATCAAACGCAAAGATGTGGTGGGCCTGATCAACGCCTGTGACGCGGGCCGCGAGGGTGAACTGATTTTCCGCCTGATTGTGCAGTACGCCAAAAGCAGCAAGCCAGTGGAACGGCTGTGGCTGCAATCCATGACGCCTGCGGCCATTCGCCAGGCTTTTGAGGCGCTGCGCAGCGATGCAGAAATGCTGCCGCTGGCCGACGCGGCCCGTTGCCGCTCGGAAGCCGACTGGCTGGTGGGCATCAATGGCACACGAGCCATGACCGCCTTCAACAGCAAAGAGGGTGGTTTTTACCTCACCACGGTGGGCCGGGTGCAAACCCCCACGCTGGCCATTGTGGTGGAACGCGAAGAAAAAATCCGCAAGTTCGTGGCTCGCACCTACTTTGAAGTAAAAGCCAGTTTTGGCGCCAAAGCAGGTGCCTATGAAGGCAAGTGGTTTGACCCAGACTTTAAAAAGGCCGACGACCCCGAGCAACGCGCAGACCGACTGTGGGACGAGGCCAAAGCCCGTGCCATTGTGGCCACCTGCGATGGCAAACCCGGCACGGTGGAAGAAGAAAGCAAACCCACCACCCAGATCGCGCCCCAACTCTTTGACCTCACCAGCCTGCAACGTGAGGCCAACAGCCGTTTTGGATTTTCGGCCAAAAACACCTTGGGCCTGGCCCAGGCGCTTTACGAAAAGCACAAGGTGCTCACCTATCCACGTACCGATTCCAAAGCCTTGCCCGAAGATTACATGGGCACGGTGAACCAAACCCTCAAAGCATTTGTGGGGCTGGATCGCGGTCACATTGCTGGCGCCTATGGTGAGTTTTGCGAGCAAATCCTGAAGAACAACTGGGTCAAGCCCAACAAGCGGGTCTTTGACAACAGCAAGATCTCGGACCACTTTGCGATCATCCCCACGCTGCAAGTGCCGAAAAGCCTCAGCGAGCCCGAGGCCAAGTTATATGATTTGGTGGTGAAACGCTTCTTGGCAGTGTTCTTCCCTGCCGCGGAGTACAACGTGACCACCCGCATCACCACGGTTGAAAAACACCGCTTCAAAACCGAAGGCAAGGTGCTGGTCAAACCGGGTTGGCTGGCCATTTATGGCCGGCAAGCCGCGGCCGCCGGCGATGACAGCCTGGTGGCTGTGGACGCTGGCGAGCGCGTCAGCACAGACGAAATTGAAGTGCAAACCCTGCAAACCAAGCCACCTGCGCGCTATTCGGAAGCCACGCTGCTTTCGGCCATGGAAGGGGCGGGCAAACTGGTGGACGACGACGAACTGCGTGACGCCATGGGCACCAAAGGCCTGGGCACGCCAGCCACCCGCGCAGCCATCATTGAAGGTTTGCTCAACGAAAAATATTTGGTGCGCGAAGAGCGCGCGCTGGTGCCCACCGCGAAAGCGTTCCAGTTATTGACCCTGCTGCGTGGCTTGGACGTGGAAGAACTCACCATGCCCGAGCTGACCGGGGAATGGGAGTACAAACTCTCCCGCATGGAGAAGGGTGAACTGTCTCGTGAAGCGTTCATGCACGAGATCAAGAAGATCACCGAGACCATTGTGGACCGGGCCAAAAATTACACCGAGGACACCATCCCCGGCGATTACGCCACGCTCACCACACCGTGCCCCAACTGCGGCGCCGTCGTGAAAGAAAACTACCGCCGCTTTGCTTGCACCAGCTGCGAGTTTTCGATTTCCAAGGTGCCCGGGGGCCGGCAATTTGAAGTGCACGAAGTGGAGACCCTCTTGCGCGAACGTGAGTTGCCCATGCTGGACGGCTTTCGCAGCAAAATGGGGCGCCCCTTCGCCGCGGTGCTACGCCTGTCCAATGAGCACAAACTGGAGTTTGACTTTGGTCAAGCCAAAGACGACGAGTCGGCCGAAGAGGTCGATTTTTCGGGTGAAACGCGTCTGGGCCCCTGCCCAAAGTGCGCATCCAATGTGTATGAGCAGGCCACCAGTTATGTGTGCGAAAAATCAGTCGGCCCGAACAAAAGCTGCGATTTCAGATCGGGCAAAGTGATTCTGCAACAGCCCATTGAACGAGAGCAAATGGAGAAACTGTTGCTGGAGGGCAGGACCGACTTGCTGACCAGGTTTGTGTCATCCAAAACGCGGCGCGCATTCAAGGCCTTCCTCGTGAAAAAACCCGATGGCGCGATTGGCTTTGAATTTGAAGCCAAAGGCGAGAAAAAACCCGCCGCAGGCAAAGGCAAAACCACCAAAGCCAAGGCCCCCCAAGCGGAATAAAGCAAACGTCTTCGGGCTGGGCAAGCGCGCGGGGTTTTAATCGGCCGGCAAAGACGCACGCCCGACCTTGGCTGCGCGGGGCAACACTCGCCGCAGCAGGGCGTGTAGCAAGGGCTGACCAGTGCAATACCCCGCCAGCACCTGGCCAGCCATGGCAGCCCACAGCAAGCCGCGGGAAGCAAAGCCTGTACTCAAGTAGACTGGGCAAGCGTGGGTTTGGTCGGCCTCGGGCAGCGGACCAATGGCTGGCAAGCGATCGTGCCACACGGCACGCACTGCACAGCGGTGATCTTGCAAAGGCCCCAAAGGCAGCTCTGGAAATGCGGTTTTGAAGCAAGCGAAGTTGTGTGCATCGGCGGCGTGCGTGGGCTCCATGTTGCCCACCGGTCGCTCATAGGTGGCACCCAACACCAGCCAGTCCGCGCCCTGCGGACCGATGGCGTAGGTTTCCCCAGACAGCACCGCAGGCAGGGGCTGCACTGCACGGTGCAAGCTGATTTGGCCTTTCACCATGCCCAGTTGCGCGCCCGCCATGGGGGCCAGTGCCAGCGTGTGTTCTGCGGCGGCCACCACCACGGCATCAAACTCCTCGGCCAAGGCGTTCAGATGATTCAGGCGCGCGTTGTAATGGACGTGCAGCAATTGACCACACGCCTGCAGGTTGGCCTCAACCCAGCGCGCTGGCCGCACCCAACCCCCCTGCGGGAAGTACAGTCCGCCCAGGGGTGTTCCCGGCCACTGACCGGGCGCCACCCAGCTCACCAGGCTGGTGGGAAAATTCAACAGGCCTAGCGTCTCCTGCATGCGGGCAGCCTCGTCTTGCGGCAGGCTTTGAAAGTGGCCTGGGGTGTCCCAGTCCTCGCCTTGCTTGAGCAGGCCCTGCTCGGTGAGGGATTGCAATGCGTGCAGGGTGTATTCAAAACCCAGGCGGGTGAGCTGGGACAAAGGCGAATCTCCCCGTGTGATGTGCGGGTGAAAGGCACCAGCCCAGTTGCCTGAGGCCCCTTGCGCGGGTCCACTGGCTGCGTCATACAGATGCACCTCTGTGCCGTGGCTGCACAACGCATGCGCCACCGCGCTGCCTGCCAGGCCTGCCCCCACCACGGCCACGCGCTTGGCCCGCCTTGTGGCTTGCGGGGTGTGCTGCACAAACGCACCGCTGGGCCAACACCAGTCCACATGGCCATGCAGATCGCGCTGCGAACGGCCAATCTCCCCCACATGCACATGCAATTCGGCGTGACTTTCTGGCAGGGCAATGAAGTGCCAACCCGGGCAGGTGTGACGCAAAGCGATGCCGGGCAAACCGTCTGCGCAGCTCGCTCCAAGGGGCCACTGCACAACCGCCTTGAATACATCGCCGCCGGGGCGGTGGGCTTTGCGGGCCTGCAAAATGCTTGCAAGTGCCAGCAACTCGCTGGATGGGGGTGGCATGGTGCATCGCTGTGTGGCTACAACACCGGCCATTCTACAGCAGTGCAAAACAAAGCCATGCGGCACCGATCCTGATAATATATGAGCGAACAATCATATTTAGGGAATCATGTGATCTCAATCGACTGGAATGCCTTTACGCCGCTCACAGCCTTGGCTGGCGGCGGGTTGATCGGCTTGTCAGCTGTCATGCTGGTGTTGCTCACTGGGCGGGTGGCAGGCATCAGCGGCATTGTGGGTGGTTTGTTAAAACCCCAAAATGGCGAGTTGCTGTGGCGAGCTGCTTTTGTAGTGGGTTTGTTGCTTGCCCCCTGGCTGTACGCCGCACTCTATGGGCCGCTACAGATTGAAAGCCCGCGAGACCCTTGGATGTTGCTGCTTGCCGGGCTGCTGGTGGGCTATGGCACGCGTCTGGGATCCGGTTGCACCAGTGGCCACGGCGTGTGTGGGCTGTCCCGCCTGTCGATGCGCTCGCTGGTGGCGGTGCTGGTGTTTATGGGGGCGGGTTTTGTGTCGGCCTCTCTGTTGGTCAATTCGCTGTGAGGGCTTTACAAATGCGCACATCTTCAAATGTCAGCCCCTGGGTTTTTGCGCTGGCCAGCGGTATGGCTGGGCTCGTTTTTGGCCTTGGTCTGGTGATCTCTGGGATGAGCAACCCGGCCAAGGTGATCGGCTTTTTGGATTTGAGCAAACCTTGGGACCCCTCGCTGATGCTGGTCATGGGCGGCGCCATTGCGGTGGGTCTACCAGGCTTTTGGCTGGCCCGTCGACGCCAGCGCAGCGCCTTGGGTTTGCCCATGCAATTGCCCACCACCACGGTGATCGACAAACCCTTGGTGCTGGGTGCTGTATTGTTTGGTGCCGGGTGGGGCTTGGGTGGGTTTTGCCCGGGACCAGCCTTGGTGGCCAGTGCCACTTTGCTGCCCGATGCACTGATGTTCACTGCGGCCATGTTGGCTGGCATGGCCTTCTTTTCAGCCCGCCGTCACTAAAAATTTGGCGAGGGTGGTGGTCAGCAAAGGCAAGTTGACCGGTTTGGTCAAAAAATCGTCCATGCCTGCGGCCCGGCAGGCGTCTTCGTCTTCCTGAAGGGCGCATGCCGTGAGCGCCACAATCGGCAAGCGGCCCGCGCGGCCAGGCAATTGCCGAATCGCGCGGGTGGCATCCAGGCCATTCATCACGGGCATGTGCACATCCATCAACACCAAATCAATGCTGGGGTCAGCCTGCACTTGGTGCACCGCCAGCTCCCCGTTTTCAACCAGAGAGACCTGCAATGCCATGCGGGTCAGCAAGGCACGGATCACCTGTTGATTCAGGCGGTTGTCCTCCACCACCAGCACATGGAACCCCGCCAATCCCACTGACGTGCTGGCAGGGGGCTTTGGCGTTTCCACACGTCCAAACACAGGCTCAACGAGCACAGTGAAACAAAACTCACTGCCCAAACCCAGTTGGGATTGCACACTCAGTTTGCCCCCAAGCAGCTCGGTCAGTCGCTTGCAAATCGCCAGGCCCAAGCCTGTGCCACCAAACCGCCGGGTGGTGGTGTTGTCGGCCTGCTCAAAGGGTTCTGTCATGCGCTCAAAGTCTCGAACAGGCATGCCGATGCCGTGGTCTTTCACGCGCGTGGCGAGCACAGCCTGCTGCTCATCAAGCTTGTGCAATTCAAGCGTCACCTCGATGGCACCACTGCTGGAAAACTTGACTGCATTGCTCAAGAGGTTGCTCAGGATTTGCTTGTATCGGGTGGGGTCACCTTTCACACGCTCTGGCACCATGCTATCGATGCTCAAATGAAGCGTGAGCCCCTTCGCATGCGCCCGCAACTCGGTTTGCGCCAAAGTGCTGCGCAGCAACTCCCGCAAATCGAATTCGATGCGCTCGGCCACCTCAACACCCGACTCGATGCGGGAAAAACTCAAAATGTCTTCCAACATGGCCAACAAATGCGACGAGGCGTTGTTGACCTCGCGCACATATTGCTTGGCCTGCTCGGTCAATGCTTCGTCTTGGAGCAGGTTGTTCAAGCCGATGATGGCATTCAGGGGGGTTCGGATTTCATGGCTCATGTTGGCCAAAAACAAGCTCTTGGCCTGGCTGGCACGTATGGCACTTTGCGTTGCCTGGGTTAGGGCAAATGCGGCTTCTTGCCTCTGAATGAGCTGCACCAAATCCTGAAGAAACAAGCGAGCCTCGAGCACATCGTGATCGCCAAAGTCTTGTGATTTGTCGGCCAGCCCCAAAATGTAGTGGGCGTTGCCCTGCGGTGCTGCGGGCAACGCCAAGAGGTTTTTGCAATGGGCAAACAATTGCGCTTGCGTGCCCAGCACACCTTCCATCGGGCTGTTTTTACACAAGGTTTCCCGGTTGATGGCCAATGCAGTCAGCATGTATCGCGCATCATTGATGTCTGCGGTGGCACCAGCCATGCCAACAGAATCCAAGCGTGAGGTGGTGGCGTCATAGGTCCACTGGTGCACCCATGACCATTTGGCATCCAACTCGATCAAAAAGAATTTGTCCACGCCCGCCAAACGGACCAGGTGCCGAGCCGCCGCTTTGATCAGCACATCGCGGGGTGATTCGGGTGGCAACTGGGCCAGCTCCAGCATGGCCACCATGCGTCGCTCCCCCAGTTTGAGCCGGTCATTGGCCTCCTGCAACGCTTTGGTGCGTGCATCAACCAGTTCCTGCAATCCTTTGCGGTATTGCTCTAGTTCCAATTCGTTGGCGCGGCGCAGCGTGATGTCTTGCACCACCCCTTCGACAGACAGCAATTGCCCGCCTGGCCCCAACACCGGGCTGTTGAAACCGGCCACCGTCACTTGGCCGCTTGTTCCCCGGCCATCGTGGCCAAATTGGTATGCGCTGATGCTGCGGTTGGTCAAAGCCACAGAAAGGGCTTTTGGAAAGTCTTCCGACGGATACAAGGCGTTTGCCAACATGGGCAAATTGTCACCAAGTGCCAAATCTGGAATGCCGAGCATTCGGGGCAAGGAGGGACTCATGTAAGTGAGGTGACCACCCGCGCCCAAACTATAAAAAGCAAACTGCCCTTGCAGGGCGTCCACCAGGCTGGTGTAACGCCCATGACTGGCTTGCAACGCCACGTTGCGTTTGGCCAGTTCACCACGCTGCCTGGCCATCGAACTGATCACCAAAAACAACACCACATCAATGATGGTGCCGGCAATCAAGATCCATTGCGGGGTGCTGCTGTGCACCTCTCGGTCAAAAACCTCGGTGCTCTTGAATCTCGCTGTCCAGGTGCGGCCGGGCAAGGCCAATGGAACAACCACCTGGTGATGATGGCCAAAATGATCCGAATCCGCCTCAAACTGTCCCAAGGGCGTAGCGCTCGACCGGTAAATCAGGCTGCGAGGATCCATGGACGAGTCGTCATACAGCTCAAAATCCAGCGGGATGTATTCTTGGCCCAGCACGTTGCGCATCAGGTCATTGGCCCTGAAAGGGCTGTAAACGAATCCCACAATCGCATTGCGGCGCTGGGCTGCGCTCAACAGCGGGCGACGCGCGGCGTACACCGGCAGGTACATCAGGAACCCCAATTGCGCATCCTTGCTGCCCTCTTGGCGCAGTTGAACCAAACCAGAAAGCACCGCTTTCCCGGTGTCCATGGCCTGGTTCATGGCCTGTTGGCGGACCGATTCGGAATACATGTCAAACCCGAATGCGCGTTGGTTTCTGGCATCAAAGGGCTCAATCATTTCGATTGGAAAATACACCTCGCGCTGCCCAGGCGGGGTAACGGTGTAACTGTCGTGGGCTGATGCCCTCACGGCCGCCTCGTGCGCGCTTAGCTCTTCGGGCAGCACACGCCTGGCAAAGGCAAATCCTTGCAAGCCGGGCAGCGATTTGTCCAAGGCGAGACTGTTCACGTAAGTTTTCCAGTCCTCCCGGTCAAACTCGGGATGTGCATCGATGAAGGCCACGCCTCCACGCAGCGCCTGCTCATATTCCTGCATGCGCACCTGAATGCGGGCCTGCGCTTCTTTCACTTCAAAATCAAAACGTTCTATCGCCCTGCGCTCAATGGCTTGCGAGGCCAAATACCAGCCAAGCACGGTGAGAATGAGTGAGATTGCGAGCACCAACCACGCGGTGATCTCCCCATGGAATAGCCCGGCGGCGGAGCGCCTGTACTGGGCTTCATGAGAGTCTGTTGATGAGTGCATGAAAAGGGTGCTGCGCGATGACCATGACGTGGGGGCAAACCAATTGGATTGCCCAAACAACTATTCAGAATGTAACGGTTTCCCAGGCCTGGTGCACAACAAGTTGCACTTTGTCACGTTTGGCCAAGCCCTGCAGGACAGGCAACGCTTTTGAAAAATCGTCCATCAACCTGGGCATGGCCACCAAAGTCTTGGGCTGCCCAGCTTCAAACACAGGCTTGGTGAAATCATCCCAGTGAATCAAATAAACCTGTTTTGCACCAGTCTGGGTGACCATTTCGGCCCAGTAAGATGCAATGTATTCCTCACCAAGTCGCCCCAAGCCGCCCACCCCCAGGAACACCAGCGGCACGCGCAGATCCTTGTTTTCGCCAGGCACAAACCCAGCGCTGGGTTGTATCAATGCAAGCGGCTCTTGGCCCTTTGAATCGTGGCCCACCACAAAACTGTAGCTGTTGCCCTCCTTGAACTGAAGTGCATGCGCAGGCAGTCGCAATGCGGTGCGGTTGATTCCACCAGTGAATCCTGTGGGCGCATGGCGAGACTGCCTTATTTTTACCTCAAAACCCCCAAACCTGCTCACCCCAACATTGAGGAGGATCTCCATTTGAGTGGGGGGCAAATCCTGCCCCTTGGCAATTTGCCAAGTGGAGTCGGAACCATAGACCCGTCCACCGTATTGTTTGGCCAGATAAGGCGCATCCAATGCATGGTCATAGTGTGAGTGCGCCACCACAATGCCAGACAAACGGTGAGGCACACGCAGACCATCGAGCGCATACTGCAGCGTTGCATCCACCTGCGCTTCATCCACCTGCAAAGCCGTGAGGGCAACCTGCGACAAAGGTTGCCGAGAAAAAAATCCGTCCACCAACCAAGTGTGCTGACCATCGGTCCAGACCATGGTGGAAGTGCCCAAAAACACACTGCGGACGCCCTCGGTGGCATGTCCAGACGGCAAAGGTTCCACATCAACGGTGGGGCGCGTGTTGGCCAAATAGAGCACCCCCCCCAGGCCAACGGCAGCCATGCCCAGCGCAGCCTGAAGCAAAAACACACCAACCTTGGGGCGTCGCATGGCTTTAGTCCAAGAAAAAATCGCGTTGAATTTGCTGACTGCCCGGCACCGTGGCGTAGGCTGAAAAGTCAAGAACCCCCTGCTCGCGCAACACCGCTTCATCGATCAAAAACTGACCGGTGTGCGCGGCGGGCCCGACAGGTCGGGCCAGGACGATGCTGGCGGCATCGGCCATGATCTGGGGTGTTCGACAGTGCTCGGGTTGCACGCCAGGGATCATTTGCATGGCTGCCGTGTAGATTGCGGTCTGTGGCCACAAGGCGTTCACGGCAATTCCAAATGGTTTGAACTCTCTTGCGTGGCCAAGCACACACATGCTCATGCCGTATTTGGCCATGGTGTAGGCCACGTGCGGCGCAAACCATGCGGGATTCAAATTCAAAGGTGGCGACAAATTCAGAACATGGGGGTTTTTGCCTGCCTTGGCTGAGCGTTTGAGGTGCGGCAAACAAGCCTGCGTGGATGCGAAGGTGCCACGCACATTGACCCCAAACATCAGATCGAACCGCTTCATGGGCGTTTGCTCGGTCGGTGTGAGCATGATGGCGCTGGCGTTGTTCACCAGGCAATCAATGCCCCCGAAATGCTCCGCCGCGTGGTCCACGGCATTTTGCAAAGCAACTTCATCGCGAATGTCCACCTGCAAAGGCAAACATCGCCCGCCTGCGGCCTCAATCTCTGCCGCCGCAGTGAACAGCGTGCCGGGCAACTTTGGGTTGGGCTCCACGGTTTTGGCGGCAATGGCGATGTTGGCGCCTTGGCTTGCCAATTGCGTGGCGATTGCCAGGCCAATGCCCCTAGAACCACCGGTGATGAAAATTGTTTTGCCCGCGAACGCAAGATTGCTGCTGGTGCTCATGACGAACCTGTCTCCTCGTGACCCGGTGATCCGGGTTTGTTGTGTTGTTCGTCATCATAGCCTGCGCGATCGACACAAAAAAGCCACTCGCGCAGGAGTGGCTTTTTGCTCGGCAATGCGAGAGGCTTATTTCGTGACCAACGCAGCCAAGTGGGCCTCTTCCACCGACATGGCCACTTTGCCCGCATGCGTGCCATTCAGCATGGCTGCTTTGCGGGTGTCAAAGTATTTGTCGTAATGGAAAATGTAATCGTCCTTGGCCAAAGGCAAGTGGCAACCACGGCATGTCGCATAGTCGACCTTGGCAGGCTGACCGTTGGGTTCAAAAGCGGCATACACCCAATCGCCAGTTTTCAAGCCCTCAGGCGCGGTGCTGCCCCAGTCCTTGCCTTTGTACATCACAAACACTTTTTCAAGGGCCTTTTTGGTCATTTTGTCGCCAGTCTTCTCGGCTTTGTGAATCTCCATCACACTCACGGTGCCATTGGCAAAGGCATCGCCTTTTTTGGCGGCAGCGCCTGTGTTGTTGATGTAAATGTCGCGAATGTGCCCAGTGGGTTTCTCAATGCCCGCCAAAAAAACTGGCCAGGACTGGTAATCGCTGGGCATGGCGAGCTCGCCGTCTTTGGGTGCCGGGCCAAAGGCACTGCCAGCAGCACATCCTGCAAGAACCACCACTGTTGTTGCAGCCAGAGCAAATTTCTTCATTTTTTCCCCTTTTTTTGTTACGCAACATGCATGTTGACTTTTGCAACATAGCGCTCACCAAGCGCCTTGGCAACTGTTCCCTCGATCCTTCTCTGGATGCAAGGGTTTACCCTAATGCCCCTCCCACGATTTGGGGAACGGATTTTAGTGAGGGTTAAATCCTCCGCTAATCCGCAGATGAAGGCCATCTGCAATTGTCTACGCTTGGTTTTGCCCCCCCAACAGGGCGATTCAACCAAGGAGCACACCCCAATGAGCACATTCAGCACCCTCAAAGCCAGCACCCTCACCGCCATTTTGCTGAGCGTTTCCACTGTTGCAAATGCGGCCGGAAATGCCAAAGACGTGTTGCCAGAGATCAAAGCCATCGCAGCCAAACCCGAGGTGGTGGCTGCGGTCAAAGCCCAAAATGCAAAATCCCTCTCGATCGATGCCATCAAGGCGATTGATGGGCGATGGATTGGCGCATCTGGCAATGTGCCCGAGGCCCAGGCCATGCTGAGCAGCCCTGTGTCGCAGGCCCTGCTGGCGGCAGAAAAGGCCAAACCCTATTTTGTGGAATCCATCCTCACCGACAACCAAGGCGCCAATGTGGCCATCAGCGCCATGACCTCCGATTATTGGCAAGGCGATGAGCCCAAGTTTGTGAACGCCTACGCCGAGGGCAAAGGCGCCGATTACATTGCACGGGCCAAGAAAGACGAAAGTTCGGGCGCAGTGGTCTCTCAAGTGTCCGTGCCCGTGCTGGACGCTGGCAAAGCGATCGGCACACTCACCATCGGTGTCAACGTGCAAGCCCTGCCGTAACAGCACAAGGATCTGCCATGAACAACTCCCTGATCAACCGCGTGGTGGGTCTCAGTCTCACGGCGCGCTTGGGCATCGTGATGGCCATACCCATCATGGCTTTGCTTGCACTGAGCACGTTTTCAGCGCTTGAAATGCATGGACTGAATCAAACCAGCCAGCACAACAGCGACCAGCAAATCAAACTCCTGACAGAGGTCTCCAGCCTCACCGGCAAAACCGCACTGCTCGCCCGAGAGGCACGCAACGTGGTGCTGGCCGATGAGCAAGCGCGTTTTGATTTGGCCAAATCCCGCATGGAACAGTTGATGAACGAGGTTCAAACACTGGGGGGCGCTTTGGCCGAAAGAAACGCCGGCACGGACGCCTTTGAGTTGATTAAGCACATCAATCAAGACCTGGCAACGCTCAAGCCGGCGTATCAAAAAGTGATTGCCAACTCAGAAACCGGGGAAGTGCAAGCCGCCACATTGGTTTTACTCAGCCAGGCAGACCCACTGGAGGCCAAAATCGATCAAACCCTCGCCGCCTTGGGTGCCAGCGTGCAAACCGCGGTTGACCAGGCCAAAGCGCAAAGCGACAAAGCGTTTCAAGAGGCCCTGATCACGATTGCAATCGCATGTGTGCTGATTGTCGCCTTGTGCGGGCTCGCTGTTGGGCTGGTGGCGGCTTCGCTGAAAATTCAAATTGGTGGGGAGCCTGCCAAAGCACTGGAGCTGGTGTCAACACTCGCCAAAGGCAACTTGAACATCGCCGTGCCCAGCAGTCATCGTGGCTCTTTGATGGATGGCATGCAGCAATTGCAAATGCGCTTGCAAGAGATCATTGTGCAAGTCCGCCAAGCCTGCAACACATTCCAAGGCGCATCCAGTGAATTGGTTGGCGTGGCCAGCGGTTTGTCTGGCTCGGCCGAGCGGCAAGCGGATAGCTCCAACGCCACCGCGGTCAGCGTGGAAGAAATGAGCGCCACCGCAAAATCCATTTCAGACTATGCCCACAAAACCGAGCTGCAGGCCAAACTCTCAACAGAAACTGCGCGCAACGGCATGGCCCTGATGCAAGCCCTGCAAGAGAAAATGAACCACATGTCCTCTCAAATGCAGTCCACCACGCGTGAAATTGCCGGGCTCGCCGAACGTTCAGACCGAATCAACGGCATCGTGTCAGTGATCCAAGGCATTGCCCAGCAAACCAATTTGTTGGCTTTGAACGCGGCCATTGAAGCAGCCAGAGCAGGTGAGCAGGGCAGGGGATTTGCCGTGGTGGCCGATGAAGTGCGCACCTTGGCACAAAACACAGCCAATGCCACGGATGAAATTCGAACGCTGATTGCTGAAATCTGCGATTACTCCGCCCGATCCAACCAATCCGTGGAACAGGCTGGATTACAAATGGTGGAAAACATCGAATATGCAGAAAAACTGATGGGCGGCTTGCAAGAAATCGTCCAACACTTTGAGCAATCTGTTCAATACGCCTTGGCGGTCGCCAACTCCACACGGGAGCAAGAGGCGGCAAGCATGGACATCTCGACACGCATGAGTGACATCTCCAACCTGTCTGAACAGTTGAAACAGGCAAGCATGAAACTAGAAAGCCAGTCTCGGGAAGTTGAGAGCATGTCTGGTGACCTGCAAACAACCATCTCGTACTTCAAAACCTGATGGGCCTTGATCTGTCGCCCACAGCGATTGTCAGTGTGACAAATTCATGCCATGTCACACTGACAGCACACTCAAAAACCAGTTTGACCATTTGACCGGTATCAAAGGGGTTGTTCAAATTCACCCCGAGGTACCCCATGTCTGGTCCAAGACGCAAACGCAGCCGAATTCAAAAACGCCCTGGTATTACTCGCCGCACCTTTCTGAAAGGCCTGGGCTTGGGCACAGCCAGCGTGGGGTCACTGAGCATGCTCCAGGGCTGCGGCAGCGACAACCCCAGCGGGCTCACCGACGGGCGCACCAACCCCAACGAAGAAACACCCACGCAAAACGTACAGTTCCTGCACGGCGTGGCCAGTGGCGACCCCGCTTTTGACAGCGTGGTGTTGTGGACCCGCATCACACCAGAAAACACCAACCGCACCGTTGCTGGGCGCGTGGATGTGTTCAAAGACCAAAATCTGACCCAGTTCGTCAAGTCCGTGGAATTCCAGACCACACAAGCACAAGACTTCACCGTCAAACTTGTGTGCGATGGCCTTCAGGCCGACACCCTTTATTTTTATCAATTCCGAAGCAACGGCAAAACCAGCCGCGTGGGCCGCACACGAACCACGCCAGCAGCAGGAAGCAAACGGGCCCTGAACTTTGGTGTGGTGAGTTGTTCCAGCCTGGCGCATGGGTTCTTCAATGCATACGCCAAACTGGCCGAGCGTGACGACCTGGATGCCATCATTCACCTGGGCGACTACATCTACGAATACGGCAACGGACAATACGGCAACGTACGCGAGTATGAGCCCGCCACCGAGATTGTGAACCTGGCTGACTATCGAACCCGCCACGCCCAATACAAGCGGGACGAAGACCTGCAGAACCTGCACGCGCTCTACCCTTTCATCACCATCTGGGACGACCACGAATCCACCAACAACTCCTACCGCGATGGGGCAGAAAACCACACCGAAGGCGCAGAAGGCGTGTGGGCAGAGCGCAAAGCGATTGCGCAGCAGGCCTACGACGAGTGGATGCCCATCCGTTTGCCCGAGCCTGGCAACCGCGCCAAGATTTTCCGCCGCGTGCAGTTTGGAGACATGGCCGATCTCTTTTTGCTCGACACCCGATTGTTTGACCGCGACATTGAGGCAGCCACACCCGTGAACCCACTGGAAGGCGCCGCCTCCGACCCCGACCGCACCATGATTGGGCAAGAGCAGTTCGATTTCTTGATCAACGGCATGCGCGGCTCTGCTGCGCAATGGAAGCTGATTGGCAACCAGGTGGTGTTTCACCAGTGGATCATCAAGCCAGGTCTGAACAACCCCGCACCCACCCCAGTGAACGACGTGTTGGCCCCTTCCGGCCTGAACGGCGATGCCTGGGACGGTTACGGCGCTGAGCGCCAGCGCATCATCAACGCCCTGCGCGGCGACGACGGCGGACAGGCCATCGACAACGCCGTGATACTCACCGGCGATGTACACACCGCCTGGGTTGCCGACATCACCGACAATCCCAATCAGCCACTGGACGCCGTGGGTGGTTACAACCCATTGACGGGGCAGGGCAGCGTGGCGGTGGAGTTTGTGGTCACCTCGGTGACCTCACCAGGCCTGGACGTGCCCAACGAGATCATCCAAGCCATTCGACTGACCAGCCCACACATCAAGCATGTGAACGTCACAGAGCGGGGATACAGCGTGCTGCGTGTGGCCGAGGACAAAACCACCTGTGAGTTCTGGGCAGTGAGCACCATCACCGAGCGTGGCGGCAGTGAGCGCCTCTCCGCCAGCTTCGAGGTGGCCAATGGCGCCAACCGAATCACCCCCCAGTTGCCAGCACCACTCGGCACTGTGACGGGTTTGCTGGGTCAGTGAACGCTTGTGCGCTGAGGATTTTTTCAAGATGCAGTGCAGCATTGTGGGTTAATATCCGGGCTGTTGAATTCCTGGATGCCCACAGTGCCCTTGTCCAAGTTCCTGCCCACAACACTCACCGGCCTCATCACCGTGACGGTCATGACGGCCTGCATCAGCTTCTGGTTTGTGGTCATGCTGCCCTTTATTGCTTTGCGCCTAACGCCCATTTACAGGGTGCAGCGCTGGGCATCCAATGCGTGTGTGCGCATCGCCACCTGGTGGGTGAGCAGCAACCAACGCATCTACGCGCTGATGCATGGTCCTCAGGGGGAGTTGCACTTGCATGGCCAATTCAAACCCAACAGCAGTTACCTGGTGGTGAGCAACCACACCGCGTGGGCAGACATCCTCGTGCTGTTCAATGCATTGCATGGCCATGCGCCGTTTGGTCGGTTCTTCCTGAAAAAAGAACTCATCTGGGTGCCCATCGTTGGTGTGGTGTGCTGGGCCATGGATTTTCCTTTCATGAAGCGACACAGCCACAAGGCCATTGCACGCAACCCTGCCCTCGCAGAGCAAGACCTGGAGACCACCCGCAAGGCCTGCGCCGTGTACAAAGAGAGCCCGGTCACCGTGATCAATTTTCTAGAAGGCACCCGCTTTACCAAGGCCAAGCACGCCCGCAGCAAGTCCCCCTATGTGCAGTTGCTGCCACCCAAGTACGGCGGTCTGTCTGCATCACTCAATGCCATGGGCGAACAATTTGAATCCCTGGTCGACGTGAGCATTGCCTACCAGCCGGTGAAAGGCAACGTCACCTGGTCCTGGCTGTGCGGCCGGCAAACCGGCATGCAAATCGATGTGCGTCTCTTGCCCATCCCGCAAAACATGATTGCCGGTGACTACCGCAGCGACCCGGCCTTCAAATCCGCCTTCAAAGCCTGGGTGGGCCAGGTGTGGCAATCCAAAGATGAACGCCTTCTGGCCATGCGCAAACGGGCGGGTCACCCCCACTAAAAACCCGCGCTTGACATGGTTGGTATAATCACACCCATGCGCCTGAACTCAATTCACATTTGGCTTTGTACCCTTTGCCTTGCACTGGCACTGCCGCTTGTGCAAGCGCTTGGCCATGTGCACGGCGTCGAGCACCGTGAGCACATAGAGCAAGCGGCACAGGGTCACCACCACCACGCCGACACACTGCATCTGTGTTTGCTGGTCGATGGATTGTCGAGTGCGCAGTCTTTGGCGTCCGCGCCCCCCGCCGTGTGTCCGGCCCTGCATGCCCCCCCTTTGCGGCTTGCCTTGCCGCAAAGCTCGGCACACATTCAAAATCCACATGTCCTGCGCACGCGCGTGCGCGACCCACCCACGCTTTCCTGAGCCCATCGCCACAACTTTTCAAACCACCCTCGCCGCAGCGAGACGGTGGACGCATGTCGTTTGTTTTCAGGAATTGCTATGATGTTGATGCCTTTTTCACGCCGCGCGGTCGCGCTGGCGTCTGTTCAATTTGTTGTTACCTCGTGGGCCTTGTTGCCACACAGCGCCCACAGCCAAACCATTTTGGAATCGGTGGTGGTAACCGGCCAAGGTGAGGTTGGGGATGTGGCCAAACCTTTTGGTGTAATTGATTCCAAAACCCTGCTCAAAGACGGCGCGAGCACCGTGGGCGAGGCCCTGCGTTACCAGCCAGGCACCAGCGCCACGGGCTTCGGCCCCAACGCCAGCCGGCCGATTGTTCGGGGCCAGGACAGCGATCGAATCAAGATTCTTCGCAACTCCGCCGCGATGGTGGATGTGTCGGCGTTGAGCTTCGACCACGCGCTCCCAGTGGACCCGTTCTCTCTCACCCAAGTGGAAGTGTTGCGCGGCCCTGCGGCACTGGCCTACGGTGGCAACGCCGTGGGCGGCGCGGTCAACCTGGTGGATCAGCGGATCGCCCGCAAGCCCATGCAAGGCCTGCAAGGCGAGGTGAATTTGCTCAGCGGTGGGGCAGCCGATCAAACCGCGGCTGGCTTTAAACTTGGCGCGGGTTTGGGCAACGGTGTGAGCCTGCACATCGACGGGTTTGAGCGCACCACCCGCGACCTGGAGGTGCCCACATTCACCGACCCCAATGGCGTGACCGGCTCGCGCGTGCAAAACTCTTCGTCCAAATCCCGGGGTGCATCCATCGCCACCGCCGTCGACACAGGCAACGGCTACATTGGCGTATTGGCCGAGCGCTTTGACAGCAATTACGGTGTACCAAAATCCCTGGATGTTCGCATCGGCATAGACAAAGAGCGCTACGCACTCGAGGGGGAACAAGGCATCAACACCCAAGCCTTTGCCAAAGTGCGATACCGCCTGGCCAAAACAGACTACCAGCATCGGGAATTTGAAGATGGCAACCCGGCCACGTTGTTCGTCAACGATGGGGTCGATGGTCGCCTGGAAATGGATTTGCAGGCATTCGCACTGGCTGGTTTAACCGTCAACACCACCACAGGTCTGCAATTTGAACGCACAGACTTCTCAGCGATTGGGGACGAGGCCTTTGTGCCCAGCACCACGACCGACCAAACCGGCGTGTTCACGATTGTCCGCGCCAGCAAAAACCCGCAAACCAGCGGCACATT
This sequence comes from Limnobacter sp., assembly GCA_036275655.1. GTDB lineage: Bacteria > Pseudomonadota > Gammaproteobacteria > Burkholderiales > Burkholderiaceae_B > Limnobacter. The sequence continues at coordinate 19,118 of DASUDK010000061.1, forward strand.
TGAAGTGGGTATCCGCGCAGACCAGGTGGATGTGAACGCAGCCAGCACAGGCTTGTCGCCTTTGACTGGACCAGTGGCAGGTGCCGGAGTCACAGCGGGGCCTGGGCTTGATCGCAGTTTTGGTCCCACCTCCCTGTCCTTGGGTTACAGCACACCCCTCGGCGGCGGCTGGACTTTGGGCGGCTCATTGTCTCGCGTCGAACGCGCCCCTTCGAGTTTTGAGTTGTATGCCGATGGCGTGCACGTGGCCACAGACGCCTATGAAAAAGGCAATCCCAACTTGCGGGAAGAACGCGGTCGCCACCTCGAGGTGACCAGCGCATGGGAAGGCAAAGCCTCCACATTCAGTGCCACCGCTTTCGCAAGCCGTTACAGCAACTACATTGCGCTGATTGAACGAACGGGCGCAGACGCGACTTTCAACGGCGTGGACGACGATGGCAACCCGTTTAGCCTGCCAGTGTTTGATTTCACCGCCGTGCCCGCCGAGTTCACCGGTTTGGAGCTTGCCTACAGCACCCAATATGCGATGGGCGCTGGTCAATTCAAGCCCAAGGCCCAATACGATTTGGTCAGGGGCAAACGCACCGATGGCGGCGGCAATTTGCCACGCATTGCCCCACAGCGGGTGGTGTTGAGTGGCCAATATTCGGTGTCTGGATGGTCCTTCACACCGGAATACATTTGGGTGGACGACAGCAAAGGCTCTCCCGGCGACCCCAGCGTCAACGGGTACAGCCTGGTCAATCTCTCAGTGTCCAAGTCGCTGGAGTTGGCCCAACTGGGCGGTGAAATATTTGCAAGCCTGCAAAACCTCACCGATGAGTTGGCGTTTTCAGCCACCACACTGAACACCGTTCGGCGCTACACCCCACTGGCAGGTCGTTCGGCGCTGGTGGGCCTGAAACTCGCTTTTTAATGGTGGTGGGGCTGGCCCCCACTGGTGGAAGCGGTGGGGGCAGCCACCGCTTTCACCGGCATCTCCAAGATGCTGCCATCCGGCTTTTCAAACTGCAGGCTAAGTTCAACCTCTTGCCCAGTCTCCACCGGTGCGGTCAAAGCCATCAACATCACATGGTAACCACCAGGCTTCAAGACCAAGGCCTGTCCGGGATCGACAGCCAGTCGGTCGGCCTTGCGCATCCGCATGATGTCGCCTTCCATCGTCATCTCGTGCACCTCAACCACCTCCGCCGCGGGGCTGGCCACACCCACCAAAGTGACAGGCTGCTCGCTGCGCACAGTGAAATAAGCGCCTGTGGCATCTTGCTCCCCAACCGTGGCTCGCACCCAAGCGTCCGTCACGGCAATGCCGTCTTGCACTTGGGGGGCCACAGTCTGGCTTGCATTGGATTCTGATGCAGTGGGCGCATGGTCATGCGCGTGATCATGGCCATGGTTCTCTGAACACCCTGCCAACCCCAACAAAGCGACAACCATTGCGCCGCACGCATTCACCCTCTTCATCACCGCATGCTCCCAAAAACCTTCTTCAAAATCGCGCTGCCCGCCTGCACCGGATTGGCCCGGATGGCTTTTTCTTCCTCAGCAACCAAGGCATACAAGCCATCCAAGGCCTTGTTGGTCACGTGGCCCTCCAGGTTGGCCTCTTCGGGCTTCACCAAACCCAGACGGCCGCTCTTGGCGGCAAGCTGGTTGTATTGCTGGGCCAAGCCCACTTGGGCTGTTTTTGCCTGCACAATCGGCAGCAACTGCTTGTACAAATCGGCCTGGGTTTTGGTTCGGAAAAAATCTGTCACGGCCGTGTCTCCACCAGAGAGCACCTGTTTGGCATCTTGGACAGTCATGTTTTGAATTGTTTTTTTCAGCAAAGTTTTGGCTTGAGGCACCGCCGCTTCAGCCGCCCTGTTCATCGACACCTCCAGGTCCTCCAGCTGTTTGCCCATGCCCAACATGTTCAACATGCCTTTGCTTTTCTCAATGCTGGCGGGCAAGCGAATGCGAACCGCCGGGTTGTTCAAAAAGCCATCCGGCTTGCCAAGGCTGGCCACCGCGGCATCCGCACCCTGGGTGAGGGTGGTGCGCAACGCATTCACCGCGTCGGTGTTGCTCACACCAGCCAAGCCATTGGCCAATCCCGCGGATGCGACGCCCAAGCCCAGCAGCAACGCAATGCCTCGGCTTTTCCAGTGTTTAAACATACCGCCCTCCGGCGAAAAGGTTATTGGTCCAGCAAACGCGCCTTGCGCTCTGCCCGAATGAATATTTCCACCGCCTGGCCTTTGTTTTTGGCGCCCAAACGCAGAAAGATTTCTTTGATGTGCCCTCGCACCGTGTCTGGGCTGATGTCCATCTCGCGGGCCACTTCTTTGGCAGACAAACCCTCCGCGGTTTTGCGCATAATCTCCACCTGCTTCCAGGTCAAGGGCTTGTCGGACCCGGGGGCAAAAATGTTGGAGTGGTACTCGTTGGTGTTTTTCTCGCCAGCCCGGCTGGACGCGGCGAGCACACCCGCGTCGATGAGTGCCGCCTGCAAAACCCGCATCAGCTCGGGGTAAGTGGACGCTTTGTTGACAAAGGCAAACCCAGCTCGATGCGATTCAGCCATCAACTGTTCATCCAGCACGCCAGAGCAAATCAGCTTGCCGGAGGATGGAAACATCGCCGAGAAAGCGCGAATGGTCTCTGACCCCTTGGAATCGGGCAGATCCAAGTCTGCGATCAACAAATCGGGGGGGCGAGCAACGGTCGACGCCCTGGTCAGGGTGTCACACACCACCACCTCGCTGTCCAGCAGGAGTTGCTCAATCATGTCGACCAACATGATGGAGATCATTGGGTGATCTTCTGCAATGAGGATGAGCGGCTTGCCGCGGACACCAGAATTTTCGCTATTCATGTCCGCATTGTACGACGAAAATTTACAGACGTGCCTCTGCCTGGGCTTGGGCCAGTAAGCGCTGCCTGCTGCCTGCAATGGCCTCTTTGATTCGCCCCACAGTTTGCTGGGCCACCTTCTCGCCTTCCAGCAAAAACTCATGCCGTTGATCCAGATTCAGGGCATCGGCGTGCTGCACGCTGGGCTGAATCACCACATCGGCCTGCGTGAGTTCAGCGCGAATCGCCTGCTGGCTCAAAATATTGATGCTTTGGTCGAGCAGGCCCCACCACCCCATGGCCCCGGCGCCCTGCTTGGGCCGGGCAGAAATGTCCACTGCAATCACCACATCCGCGCCCATCTCACGGGCCGTCAACACAGGCACTGGGCTGACCAACCCCCCATCCACGTACTGGCGTTTGCCGATCCGGGCGGGCAAAAACACATTGGGAATGCTGCAAGACGCTCTCACGGCCTGCCCAGCGTTGCCAAAGTTGAATGCCACCTTCTCCCCGCTTTCCAGGTCCGTTGCCACGGCAGCAAATCGAATCGGAAACGCCTGGATGGGCTTGTTCTTCACCTGCAGATTGACATACTGCTGAAGTTTTTCGCCCACCAAAAACCCCTGGCTGCTCAGGGTCAAGTCGCGAATATCAGACTCCTGCATATTCAAAGCCACACGCTGCAAGGTGTATGCACTCATCCCGCTTGCGTAGAGCGCACCCACAAAACTGCCTGCGCTGGTGCCCACCACAATGTTGGGTCGGATGCCATGGGCTTCGAGCACCTTGATCACGCCCACATGGGCAAATCCCTTGACGCCACCTCCGCCAAGCACCAAGGCCACCACAGGCTCACGCGTTTTCACCTGCGCTGGTGGCGCAGCCTCTGGTGTGGGGGGCGAGCTGGGCTCTGGAGCAGGCTGCACCGAGGCACACGCGGTGAGCACGGCAAGCAGCAGCGCACCAAAAAGCGAGTTGAGGCGGGGCATGTTCATGGCAATCCGAGTCAAGCAATCAAACAAGGTTTTTGGCCCACCATGCTACCGCAGCGCAGCAAAATCGGGTGGAGGCGCTCCCCTAAAGCACTCAAAAGTTGTTGCTGATCAACAACCTTTGAATGTCTCCATGGGTTGGTTGAGCATGCTTTATTGCGGTGCACAATTTGTTCGGGAAAACCCGAATTTTGTCAAACTTTCTTGAATAAAGTGACACACAAAGAGTGATACCTTTTCGCGCGCTTTTGGAATGATGCGCTGTTTGTGCCATGTTTATGCACAAATTAGATGCCAAACCGCACCGAGTTTGTGCATCACGGAGACAAAACCGTGCCCATTGCCATTTCAACCACGCCACCGAGCTGTTTAAGCAGCCCCGGCTGGGACCAAAAGAGCCGTGCCTACACCGCGCGAAAAGCGCGCATGGCATCGGCTGGCGATGGGTATTGGAAAAAGCTGACCAACTACTCCAAGTTTCTCAATTTCCTTGCTGCGGGCCGAGGACCCGCCACGGTGGGCAAAGCCTGGCAAGAATCTGGCGAGCACGTCGCAGCGGCGGTTCTTAGAACCCAGCGTCGTTTTGAACTGTCCGTGGAAGATCAAAGCCAGATCGACCACAAACTGTGGCGATCCGAGGACGTGGCTCAAAGCCTCATGCGCCAAGATGCCGTGCGCTACAGGCCAGAATATTTCCGGGGCGATTATCGTGCGCTGGACCAGCGCCGGGCCGTTGGCGAAGACAAGAAACCAAAGCCACTGAACGAAAGCAACAAAGAAAATCGATGGGCATTGCATTTTGGAAAGCTTGCCCACAGGTTGCATGGCGTGTGCGAGATATTTGCCGCGCCCACTGGCATGACCAGCAATGTGCTCCGCAATGCCGTGTCGCCGCATGCCACCGAAACCGGCACAGAAACCAAAGTGGTCATGACCGGCACGCTTTGGGGCATTGGCTTGGGCACCACACACCTGCTGGGCGCTTCAGCCGATGCCGTGACCCGCTCGGGTGTTGCCATGGGCCAGGTGTTGGCAGGGCTTCTAGTGGCTTTCCCTGCCGTGTCCTCATTCATGGGCTTGATGGGCGTGGTCAGCGGCGCCACGAGCCAAGCCTTGCTTAAAAAACCCCATTTGAATCCAGATCAAATCAAAATCATCGAACAAGACGTTTCCGATCTCTTGCACAAATTGCATTTTCGAATCGACAACATCAAAGACGACCCCACCGGTCAACAAATTGTTTCCAAAGCGATGAGGGGTACAGGAATCGGGCGCAAGGTAGAAGATGAATTTTTAAATCAAGACGGCATGCCGCTCCTGCTTGAATCGCTGATCAACACAGTAAAAACCCACACAGGCAAAGCAGCACAAATTCAAGGCATGCAAACCGTGATTGGCGATTACCTCCTCCAAGGCGTTGAGCCGTTGCCAAGCCAACCAACGCTGATTCAAATTCGTGAACACAACAAACAGGTCGAAACCCGCGAAAAGCATTTCCGGGCGCTGAGCAGGTTGGTGAACCACAGCGAAATCGATGACCCAGCCAAAGACGCCAACGAAGACATGCGCCGATACGGCGAGAAAATGTTGGGCATTGATTTCTTACACAATAATGTCTTTTTGAAAGGCGCGGCTTTGATTTGCCGACTGTCTTTTACCCGGCAGGGTCGAATTTGGGCAGACAAATTCACCTACTGGACCACGGACCAATACAAAAAAGAGCGTATTGCAAACCTCAAAGACCCAACCAAAGCGCGCGACAACAGATTCAATCCCGACTACATGCTCAACAACCTGCATCAATACGGGGCAATAACACGCGTTTTGTTGCGAACTGCCGATTTCATGCGCATGATCAACCTCAACGTCGTGTTGGCTTCCAATGCACAACTGTCCAGATGCTTTAACAACCTCGCGCTGTACTCTCAACGCAAACTCACAGGCGGCTTGGCTTCCCGCAGCATGTGTTCGGCAATTGGCCGGTTTTTGGGCGGTGCGCTGCTTGCCACGATTGTGGGTTTCTTAATCCCAGCGGCTGCAGAAGCCACCGGCGACCCCTATCGGTTTGAGGGAGGTGTGCCCGGCAATGAAATCACACTGGACTTTGCCAGCATCGGAATCTTGATGTTCTTGTTGTCCGTACCCACCTTGATGGTCCATGGACTTGCAATTGGTGCCGCATGCGTGGAGGGCTGGCATGGTGACCGCCGCAAAGAGCCGTCCAAGAAAATTGCCACCGGTGCTGCTGTTCGTTGGGGTGATTAAAGCAAGGCTTGGCAAACGCCTACAAAACTTGATACAACAAGGGATCGATGTTGCATGTTGGTCCCATCATGAAAACAAGCACTTCCGATTCAACACAAGCCAACCGGGTGCCCAAACCCATTGCAGCCCTCTTGGCACAAGCTGGCGTGCAAATCAACGGCCCAAACCCCCACGATCTTCATGTCCACGACGAACGCCTGTATGGGGCTGTGCTCAGCCAAGGCACCTTGGGTTTGGGCGAGGCCTACATGCAAGGGTGGTGGAGCTGTGAACGTTTGGACGAGCTCATGCACCGCATCATGGCGATGGATCTGGACGAGCACACCAAGGCCTGGACCAAAATGCAGTGGTTGATGCTTGCCCTTCGGGAAAAGGTCATCAACCTACAGGCGCCAGCGCGTGCGTTCCACGTGGGTCAACACCATTACGACACGGGCAATGACCTGTTTGAGGCCATGCTCGACCCCTTGATGATCTACTCCTGTGGGCACTGGCAACACGCCGACAATCTGGCCGACGCGCAACGCCACAAACTGGCCATGATTTGCCAAAAACTTGAACTCCAAGCTGGCGATAAGCTCCTTGATATTGGTTGTGGCTGGGGCGGCCTTGCTTGGTATGCCGCCACCCACCATGGTGCCAATGTGCTGGGCATCACCGTATCAGCACAGCAGCAAGCGTTGGCGCGGGCGCGTTGCAAGGGCTTGCCAGTGGCCATCGAGATGATGGACTACAGGGATCTCACCGGGCAATTCGACAAAGTCGTCTCGGTGGGCATGTTCGAGCATGTGGGCTTGAAAAATTACGCGGATTATTTTGATGCGGTGATTCGCCTGCTTCAACCCGAAGGTCTCTTTTTGCTGCACACCATCGGCGGTTTTGACAAAACCGACGCCACCGACCCCTGGATAGACAAGTACATATTCCCCAATGGCAAAATTCCATCGCCCAGCGAAGTGATGCAATTCACCGAAGGGAAGTTGGTGCTGGAAGATTGGCACAATTTTGGACGCGATTACGACCAAACCCTCATGGCTTGGCATGCCAATTTCCAAAACGCTTGGCCTCGATTGCATGCAGCGGGCTACGATGAGCGCTTTCGCCGCATGTGGAATTACTATCTGCTCAGTTGTGCTGGGTACTTTCGCGCACGCAAGGGCCAGCTGTGGCAGCTGGTGTTCAGTCACCGCAAGCGCCAAGCCATCTACCGAAGTGTTCGACCCACCCATTGAGGCATTTTTTCTTACACATGCGTAGTAATTGACAGGCTGCTGTTGAACTTATATATTACGCATACGTAATAAATGAGTGGCCCATGGACCGTCGTCTTTTTTTCATGCTCAATCGAGCACGCGCAGCGCTCTACCGCCATGCGGACAATGGCGTGGAACAAGCCATCGGCGTGCCAGCAGCGCAAGTGAGTCTGCTCTTCGCATTGTCCAAGCAGCCACAGGCTTCTATGCAAACGCTGGGCAACACATTGGGCCTGAACAATTCCGCCATGACTGGCCTGGTACAACGCATGAAAGCCAACAAGCTGATTGAACGCGTGCCCTCCGAGGAAGATGGGCGGGTGGCTCACCTGCGCATGACCTCCAAAGGCCAACTCAAGTTGGAACAAGCCAAACCCCTGCTGACACAACTCAACAAACAACTCACTGCCGGGTTCACCCCGGCAGAAATTGACACCGTGCTGCGTTTTTTAAACACCGTGCATGCGCGGTTTTCACAACCCAACGGAGACACCGAATGAACATCCCGACGCTGGCCTCTCACCTGGCCAGCCAACCATTTTTCAGGTTTGCCAAATTGAGCACCCATGCTCAGGATGGGCAAACCCATACCCTGCTGGGTTTTGACCCCTTTTTGAAAAACCACATCGGCACCTTGCATGCTGGTGCATTGTTCACTGCGGCACAGGCCGACGCGCAAGCCTGCCTGCAATTGGCTCTGGAACAACACCCTGGTGTTCGCATGGCAGGTTTTTCAAGCCAGATTGTGTACAAACGACCTGCCAAAGGCCCCGTGTGGATGCGCAGCACCATCCACACGCTTCGCCCAGAGCAGGGTGAGGCCACCACTTCCACCATCATTCACAACCAAAACAATGAGCCGCTGGCCGAGCTTACCCTGCGCTATGCGCTTGAGAAGGAGGGCGCATGATGCTGGATACAATCCTAAATGCACTGATGCGGCCCTTGGTCAAAATGCAAATGGACGGCAAAGTGCCCTTTGCCAAAGCCTGCGGTGTACGCCTGCACACCATGGGCAATGGCCAAGCCACTTACACCATGGCCCACCGCGCCGATCTTGAAAACGCCAGCGGTCAACTCGCCGCAGGCGCCTTGTTCACCCTGGCTGAAACCTGCTCGGGCGGCGCCATGGCGGGCGGGTTTGCCTCGGTGATTCTGGGCGTGCGCCCAGTGGCCGCCCAAGTCGACTTTGAAGTGCTGGGCCAATCGCCAGGGCCCGTGCAGGCCAGTGCCAAAGTGGCCGCACCGATTGCACAGCTCAAACAGCAATTGCGCCAGCAGGGCAAAATCAATTTCCCGGTGGAAGTGGACGTGCACGGCCCCAACGGCGAGGCGCTTGCACGCATGGTGGTGACCTGGAACCTAAAGAAAAAGTGATTGTTTTGAAGACTGGCCGAGCCATTTGTTTGATCGCTTCGCGGTTATTTGTGATAGTTACAGAATCAAACTGCTCAAGCATTTCAGGGTTTATGGTGTTTAAATCGTATTGCCAGGCCTTTGCAACTCAATTGGTCGCCAACACAAACTCGGTCAAAGCCAAGAATATCCGTGCTCTTCTCTCCTCGCCGACCACATATGCCAATAGGTTATGGAGCTGGAAAGACGCGGTTGGCGCTGGTCGCGAGTGGGATTACAAGCGCAGCATACGAGCCCAACACGGCATTTGGATCACAGACCCAGACACAAAAACTGAGTACAACAGCGACGTTTGGGGCAATTTAAACTACGGTTTTGTTGGTCTGAGTGTCGGAATTTCCGAGGGACTTTTACTCTCAGCGGCAGGGGCTGCTCAAGTTATCGATACAGGTGTGGCAAAGGGTTTTGGAACACGATGTTTGGATGGTGGTTTACACAGGGCCTGTTTACCGTCGTTGGACGACCCCGTGGATCAGGAAGCCATCAGACTGGGCATCCAAATGTGGAAGGAGATTGGCTCTCAACTTACATGGCAACACCTGATTCAACTTTTGCGCAGTAAAAGGAGCATGCTCAACACGAGGCGCGCCAGGTGATTCAAGCATTCAGAATCTTAACTCTCTGCTTGTTGGTCACATTGCTCCACGCGTGTGGTCAATCGATTGATGAAGCATCGTTTTCAAGCAAACTTACTCACAATCAATTTTTATTGGAAAGAATTGGCGCTGATATTTGGAGTTCCAGTGAGGCAGCGCTGATTGATATTCGAGACCTTCATGGCAAAGAGCCCGCGCTAGATGGCTTAGTGACCATTCCACCCAGTTTAAAAAACAAGCTCAACCATTCCGAATGGCATCAGCTTAAGCGTGCAAACATCGCCTACATAACAGCGGACAAAGACTTGGGAGGCGTTTTATTTGTCTTAAGCACCACTGGGATCGCCATATCCGGCACAGCCACTGGCTACTTGCTTGTGTTTGAAACTGTCCCCAAAGAATATCAAGTAAGGTCGATTAACCCCGCCATTGAAGCAAAGCTGCGGGCCGGTCAAAACAAGTTTCGCTTGGTCAAGCCTCTGGATTCCAAATGGGCCATTTTCTACGACCGTTATTGAATTCAATGATCTATCTTTTGCAATGAAACGATGGGCGTGGTGATGTCCAAAAAACCAACCCCTTGTCAACAGCGTAATTACGCCATCACTGAATAGCCGTCACCGAGTGCCGATTCGGGACTTTCAGCCCCAACTCAAACGAGTCTTGGCTTAGAGCGACATACAGCCTCTGCCCAGCCACAGCCACTGGGTTTCCACCAGCATCCCGAACCCATGTGAGCCCATTTACACGCCGCCCAGTTCGTTGGCTGACTGCGCTGCGCTGGCCGACACCAATGTGCTGTAAACACGAGTTGTGCCATTGATATTTTCTTTGATGAAGCCAAGAATCAGCCCGTTCTCAAAAATCACCACTCGGGTCTCTGGCGCACCGGATGGGGTGTAGGTGCCATCGCGATTCTCCCACCAGTTCGATCATTGATTTACTCACTGTTTTTTGATCAGATCGGCCCACAATTATGGCCTGCTCAATCGACTCCATCAAACATGCCGAGATTCTTGAGGTAAAAAGCGAAAACGTGGCCCGATGGCCGCTACCGACCGGAGATGCTCTACACCGATGAGCGCGAACTGGTGATGGACATTTTAAAATACGGTGGCGACTGTACTGTGCAAGCTCCAAAGCCACTGGCCAAGCGCATCCGGACCATGGCCTTGGCGCTTGTTGCAAATCATCCGGCTTGATCATTCGATGCTGTTCAACACCCAATCATGTCAACAACAGGCACGCCCTGTACTTTCACATGGCAAGCGCTGCAGATAATCAAATATTTCAAGAAAAAGTGCTTAAGCCAAAAATAATCGTAAGATACTGTTTTTATTGATATAAAAATACGATTTTTGTATTTACTTGTTTGATTAATTGTAGATATTGTGTCAATCTGATGTAAATATTCACGATATCCCCATGCCTACTTTCAATCATCACGAGCTCAACATTCTCAACCCTGGGTTCGACTCGCCCTTGGTGGACGTGGTCACAGAACTTGAGCACCTCCGACGCCTGCAGCTGCGAGGCAGCACACCTGCCCCAGTATTCTTCCAGCTCAAGGAAATATTCCACATGCTGGAAAGTTTGGGTTCTGCGCGCATTGAAGGCAATCACACCACATTGGCTGACTTCGTTGAAAGTCGTCTTGACCCTGAGCCAGCCGACCCGACTGACCAACTCAAAGAAATGGCCAACATCGAAGAGGCCATGAATTTTATTGAGGAGCATTTCCAGCCGGGTCAGGATTTAAGCGAGCACTTTATTCGAGAACTGCATGCACTGACTGTGGATGGCCTAGAAAGGGAAGGCGATGAGACGCCAGGCATGTATCGCCAAAAACCAGTCCAAATTTCACAGTCTGAGCACCTTCCTCCAGACATGTTGAAAGTTCCTGACTACATGGCTGAATTGGTGCAATTCATTAACCAGAACCACCCAGCAAAATATGATTTGATGAAGGTGGCTTTGGCTCATCACCGATTCGCCTGGATACACCCCTTCGGCAATGGGAACGGACGGGTGGTGCGCCTGTTGACATATGCACTGTTGATTAAATACAGGTTCAATGTCAAAGCAGGTGGCGGCGTCCTTAATCCAACAGCCGTGTTTTGTAACGACCGAGACCAGTATTACGCAATGCTGGGGAAGGCTGACACAGGCACAAATGAGGGTCTTGAAACATGGTGTGTCTATGTGCTCAGGGGCATGCTCAATGAACTTGTTAAGGTCGACAAGTTAACGGATGCGGAATACCTGATGAAGAAAATTCTTGCGCCGGCGTTGCGATATGCGCGGGAACGTGAGCTTGTGACTTCAATGGAAGAACAAGTGCTTTTACACACTGCAAAAATGGGTGTCGCCAAGGCCAGCGACCTTGTGGAGACTATGCGAGGGCTAAATGACAGGCAACGCACCTATTTCATTGGGAAATTGGTGGAACGCCGAATGCTACAACCCATTAGGGATGGGGCACGGCAATACACCGTTGGGTTTGCAAACAGCTACTTGATGCGGGGTATCATCCAGGCACTGTCAGATGAAGGTTTCATTCCTGACACATTGAACAGACCATAGGGGCTGCTTTCAATCCTCTTGCGGGGGGAAGAGCCTGGTGGTTGATACAACAACAACAAATCAAACATCAATGTTGCTTGCTTTCAGCGCATTGCTTTCAATGAATGCTCGGCGTGGCTCCACCTCGTCGCCCATCAGCGTGGTAAAAATCTGGTCTGCCGCAATGGCATCCTCAATTTGCACACGCAGCAGGCGGCGCACGTTCGGGTCCATGGTGGTTTCCCAAAGTTGTTCGGGGTTCATTTCACCCAGGCCTTTGTAGCGTTGCTTGCTGACTGATTTTTCAGCCTGCTCACGCAGCCATTGCATGGCTTCCCGGAAGCTTTGCACCGCTTGTACCTTTTGCTTCTCGCCTTCACCGCGCTGAATTTCTGCGCCATCGCCAATCAGGCCTTTGAAGGTTTTGGCCGCATGGGAAAGCAAAGGGTAATCGGCGCCGTGCACAAAGTCGGGGTCGATGGTGGTCACGCGCACATTGCCGTGGTGGCGGCGGTGAATCAGCACGCGGTGTTTGTCACTTTGCTCATCAAACTGGGCAAACACGCTCATGATGGTCGAATCGAGCACCGCTTGCAACTTGGCGGCGGTTTCTTTGGCCGCGGCTTCGCTGTCCAGGTCAAGCTCCACGCCTTCAACAATGGCATTCAACACATCGGGGTCGATGATGCGGCTCAGGCGGCGCACCACAGCTTCCACAGTCACAAACTGGCGAGCCAACTCTTCCAGCGCTTCGCCGGCAATGGCGTCTTTGCCGGTGGAAGGTACCAGGGCTGCTTTTTCAAGGGCAATGCCCATCATGTACTGGGCTTCTTCCTGGTCGTCTTTGAGGTAACGCTCTTCTTTGCCGTGCTTCACCTTGTACAAAGGTGGTTGAGCAATGTAAATGTGGCCTTTTTCAACCAGCTCGGGCATTTGTCGGTAAAGCAGCGTGAGCAGCAGGGTTCGAATGTGCGCACCGTCCACGTCCGCGTCGGTCATGATGATGATGCGGTGGTAGCGCAGTTTTTCCAGGTTGAAATCGTCTTTGCCAATACTCGTGCCCAAGGCGGTGATCAGTGTGGTGATCTGTTCCGAGGTGAGCAGCTTGTCAAAGCGTGCTTTTTCCACGTTCAGCACCTTGCCGCGCAGCGGCAAAATGGCTTGGAACTTGCGGTCACGGCCCTGTTTGGCCGAACCACCCGCGGAGTCGCCCTCCACAATGTACAGTTCGCATTTGGCGGGGTCGCGCTCTTGGCAATCTGCAAGCTTGCCGGGCAGGCCCACGCCGTCTAGCACACCCTTGCGGCGTGTCATTTCGCGGGCTTTTCGGGCTGCTTCTCGAGCTCGGGCGGCTTCTACAATTTTTCCGCAAATGATTTTGGCGTCGTTGGGCCGCTCTTCCAAAAATTCGGTCAGCGCCTTCACCACAATGTCTTCCACCGGGGCGCGCACTTCGCTGGATACCAGCTTGTCTTTGGTCTGGCTGGAAAACTTAGGCTCCGGCACTTTCACCGAAAGCACACAGCACAGGCCCTCGCGCATGTCATCGCCACTGACCTCTACTTTTTGCTTTTTGGCAATCTCATTGGTTTCAATGTATTTGCCAATCACACGGGTCATGGCTGCACGCAAGCCTGTGAGGTGGGTACCACCATCGCGCTGCGGAATGTTGTTGGTGAAGCACAGCACCGATTCATTGAATCCATCATTCCACTGCATCGCCACTTCCACACCAATGCTGGTGCCAGGAATGCCGCCATAGCTCTCGGCTGGGCGTTCTCCTGTTGCATAAAATGCATTGGGATGGAGCACTTTTTTGTTGGCGTTGATGAACTCCACAAAGCCCATCACACCACCACTGCCCGCAAAATCGTCTTCCTTGCCGGTGCGCTCGTCTTTGAGGCGAATGCGCACACCATTGTTCAGGAAACTCAATTCACGCAGGCGTTTGGCCAAAATTTCGTAGTGAAAGTCGCTGTTTTGCTGAAAAATTTCGGTGTCGGGCAAAAAGTGAACTTCAGTGCCCCGTTTGTCTGTGGTGCCCACCACTTTCATGGGTGACACTTCCACCCCATCGACCACTTCGATGATGCGGTTTTGCACCACGCCACGGGCAAATTCAATTTGATGAACCTTGCCTTCGCGGCGCACGGTGAGGCGCAACCAAATTGACAAGGCATTCACACAGCTCACGCCCACCCCGTGTAAACCACCCGACACCTTGTAGCTGTTCTGGTTGAACTTGCCGCCAGCATGCAGCTCGGTGAGCGCAATTTCAGAGGCCGAGCGTTTGGGCTCGTGCTTGTCGTCCATCTTGACCCCGGTGGGGATGCCCCGCCCGTTGTCGGTCACGCTGATGGAATTGTCGGCATGAATGGTCACCACGATGTCGTCGCAGTGGCCGGCCAGCGCTTCGTCAATGGAGTTGTCTACAACTTCAAACACCAAATGGTGCAAACCTGTACCGTCGGAGGTGTCACCGATGTACATGCCCGGCCGCTTGCGCACGGCCTCCAGGCCTTCCAGAATTTGAATGGCGCCTTCGCCGTAATCACCACCGGTGAATTGGGAGGACAAAGCGCCGCCGTCTTGCGTGTCTGAAGTC
>DASUDK010000062.1:0-3790 GCA_036275655.1 Limnobacter sp.
GTTGTCCTGGTGTGTTGTACGGCGCGCCACTAAATATGGGACTTCAAAGCTGAAGTGGCGTAACTGCTGATGATAACCTATAAAATATGCTGACTTTGATCAACACGGACTTTCACAAAGCGGCTTTTGCATCGTTTAGAGGCGATGTTCCAGCCTGCTTCCGAGCGGAGAATTTTTATGTCCCTGGATTCCGGGCAAATCGCAAAAATTGCGGCCTTGTCGCGGCTTAAGCTCACGCCCCAACAAGCCCAAGACCTTGCGCCCCAGTTGAACAACATCATGCAATTGGCCGATCGCCTGGCCAACCAAGACACCGCAGGTGTAGAGCCCTTGGCGCATCCGCTGGCCATGATTCAGGCGGTGGCTTTGCGGCTTCGGGAGGACCAGGTCACCGAGCAAGACCGGCGTGGCCCCAACATGGCCAATGCGCCTGCCGCTGAGCGTGGCTTGTTTCTTGTGCCCAAGGTGATTGAGTAATACCCGGCGCATCCATCCCCATTTTTATTTGGTCTGAATCATGTCTTCCCCCTTGCCCACCATTGCCCAATTGCGCACCCAATTGGACCAAAAAAAGGTCAGCGCCACAGAACTGGCCCAAGACGCCCTGCGTGCTGCCCGCGCCCAGTCCAAACTCAACGCATTCGTTGACCTTCAGGATGACCTCACCCTGGCGCAGGCCAAAACGGCCGATGCCCGCCTGGCCACGGGGGAATCTGCCCCATTGTTGGGTATTCCTCTCGCGCACAAAGACATTTTTGTCACCCAGGGTTGGGCCAGCACGGCAGGCTCCAACATGCTAAAGGGCTACAAAAGCCCATTTGATGCAGAGGTGGTGGTTCGCCTGCAAGCCGCAGGCATGGTCAACGTGGGCAAGCTCAACTGCGACGAATTTGCCATGGGCTCTTCCAACGAAAAAAGCGCCTTTGGTCCATCCCTCAACCCCTGGGACACCGCGGCTGTGCCTGGCGGTTCCTCCGGTGGCTCGGCGGTGGCCGTGGCCAGTGGCGTGGTGCCTTGTGCCACCGGCACCGACACAGGTGGCTCCATTCGTCAGCCCGCGTCTCTGTGCGGCATCACCGGCATCAAGCCCACTTACGGCAGTTGCAGCCGTTACGGCATGATTGCCTACGCCAGCAGCCTGGACCAAGCTGGCCCCATGGCCCGCACCGCGCAAGACTGCGCATGGATGCTCAACGCCATGGTGGGCTTTGACCCCAAGGACAGCACCAGCATTGCGCGACCTGTTGCCAACGAAGATTTTGCAGCAGGGTTGGGCAAACCTTTGCGCCATGGTGACGCTGCAAAACCCCTGGCGGGGGTTCGGGTGGGCCTGCCAGCCGAGTTTTTTGGTGAGGGCCTGGCCGCAGATGTTCGGGCCCCCATCGACCAAGCACTTCAACAGCTCCAGGCCTTGGGTGCCACCTTGGTGGACATTCGCCTGCCTCGCACCGAACTCTCCATCCCTGCGTACTACGTGATTGCGCCAGCCGAGGCCAGCTCCAACCTGTCGCGGTTTGATGGCGTGCGCTACGGTCACCGCGCCAGCCAATACACCGACCTCAAGTCCATGTACGAAAACTCCCGCAGTGAGGGGTTTGGCCCCGAAGTGCAGCGCCGCATCATGGTGGGCACCTATGTGCTGTCCCATGGGTACTACGACGCGTACTACTTGCAAGCCCAAAAAGTACGCCGCTTGATTGCACAAGATTTTCAAGCAGCCTTTCAACACTGCGATGTGATTGCCGGCCCAGTGAGCCCCACCGTGGCCTGGAACATCGGCGAACTCAATGCCGACCCCGTGCAAATGTATTTGGCCGATATTTACACCCTGGGAGCCAGCCTGGCGGGTTTGCCCGGCATGAGCGTGCCTGTGGGTTTTGGCGCACACAAGCGCCCCGTGGGCATGCAGCTCATTGGCAACTATTTCAAAGAGGCCGATCTGTTGGCGCTGGCAGACCATTACCAGCAAACCACCGATTGGCACCTTCGCACACCGTCTTAAGAGGTTCGTACCATGCAATGGGAAATCGTGGTGGGCCTAGAAACCCACGCCCAGTTGATGACCAAGTCCAAAATCTTCTCGGGTGCCAGCACCGCCTTTGGCGCGGAGCCCAATGCGCAAGCCTGCGCGGTGGACCTGGCCCTGCCCGGTGTGCTGCCGGTCATGAACAAAGGCGCTGTGGAGCATGCCATCCGGTTTGGCCTGGCCGTGGGGGCCAAAGTGGCTGAGCACTCGGTGTTTGCCCGCAAAAATTATTTTTATCCCGATTTGCCCAAGGGCTACCAAATCAGTCAGTTTGAAATCCCCGTGGTGCAGGGTGGCTCTGTGAGCTTTTTGGTGGGCGAGCACATGAAGACTGTGCGCCTCACCCGCGCACACCTTGAAGAAGATGCCGGCAAAAGCCTGCACGAAGATTTTCAAGGCCAGTCTGGCATCGACTTAAACCGCGCAGGCACCCCCTTGCTCGAGATTGTGACCGAGCCAGACATGCGCAGCGCAGACGAAGCCGTGGCCTATGCCAAAGCCCTGCACACCCTGGTCACGTGGCTGGGTATTTGTGATGGCAACATGCAAGAAGGCAGTTTCCGCTGCGATGCCAACGTCTCTGTGCGGCCCAAAGGGCAGGATCAATTTGGTACCCGTTGCGAAATCAAAAACCTCAACAGCTTCAAGTTTTTGCACGCGGCGATTGTGTATGAGGCGCAGCGTCAAATTGAAATTATCGAAGACGGCGGTGTGATCAAACAAGAAACACGGCTGTACGACCCCGATCGCAATGAAACCCGTTCCATGCGCAGCAAAGAGGATTCCGAGGATTACCGTTACTTCCCCGATCCCGACCTGCCGCCGCTCGTCATCGCTGGCGCGTGGATTGATGAGGTCAAGAGCCGCATGCCCGAGTTGCCCGCTCAAAAGCAGGCCCGTTACGAAACCGAATTGGGCTTGCCCACCTACGATGCGGTCACCCTCACAGCCAGCCGTGCCATGGCTGACTACTTTGAGGCCGCTTTGGCCGTGGCTGGCACCGCACAAGCCAAGCCCCTGGCCAACTGGTTGTTGGGCAGCTTCTCCGCGGCGCTCAACCGCCAAGACCAGAGCCCGGATGCATCACCGGTCAAGCCCTCTCAGATGGCCCGCATCATTCAGCGAATTGCCGATGGCACCCTCAACAACAAAACCGCCAAAGTGGTGTTTGATGCCTTGTGGGAAGCCGAGTTTGATGACGTGGACGCTTGCATCAAGGGCAAAGGACTGGAGCAGATTTCCGACAGTGGCGCGGTTGAAAAGATGATCGATGATGTGCTGGCAGCCCATCCTGGCCCCGTGGCTGAGTACAAGGCTGGCAAAGAAGCCTCCTTCAATTTCTTGGTGGGGCAGGTGATGCGGGCGGCGCGTGGCAAAGCCAATCCGGCGGCGGTTAACGAGATTCTCAAGCGCAAGTTGAGTGGCTGAGGTGTGGCTCTGTAGACCTCAAGCCGAGCCTCGTTTTGGCCCGAGGCCGTCTCTCTTCAGCGGCCCTAGGCCGAGCAGAGGCTTGTTTCTCGCTGAAAACCTGTCTCTCCCTTGCTGGGCCTGAAGGAGCCTGGGTCCGCCCCTCCAAAAAAGAGGTCGGGCTCGGCCCCTGCCGGCAACCTGTCGGTTGCCTGGCACCGGTCCTTTGCGGCACGCAAGGGCAGGTTTTCTTGATGCTCGCACCAAGCCATCTGCCCCGGCCAGGGCCTCTTCGTGGCTACTGAGCACCTGCGCAGCCTCGCTTGCCCGACAAGCCACCGGGTGCCCATGCCCCTG
>DASUDK010000063.1:0-3013 GCA_036275655.1 Limnobacter sp.
TGGCAGCCGATACACATAGAATTCTTGGCCAGGGCTGCCTTCGCGTCGCCTTCAGCAGCCTGCGCGGGCACCGTGAACACCACGCCTGCCAGCAGACCCACAGCGCTCATGGCGCGAACAGTCAAACCGATACGTTTCATCTCGCTCTCTCGTCATCATTGGTGATTCGTGGTCAGCGCCTTCTAGTACTGCGGGCACCGGACAAAAACTTTGCTATTTTACGTATGAACAGCCCCCGAGTCCATGTGTGCAAGTCGAAAGCTGCAATTTCGATGAAATATTCAGCATGAAAACGGCAAAATCCACTTACACTGTGGTTCCCTGCGCTATTGAATTACAAGGAATTGCACAAATGCGATTTGAAGGTAGTAAAACATACGTTGCCACGGAAGATCTAAAACTGGCCGTGAACGCCGCCATCACCCTGCAACGCCCCCTGCTCATCAAAGGCGAGCCCGGCACGGGCAAAACCTTGCTGGCCGAAGAGGTGGCTGAATCGCTCGGACTGGAGCTTTTGCAGTGGCACATCAAGTCCACCACCAAGGCGCAACAGGGCCTGTATGAATACGATGCGGTGAGTCGCCTTCGGGACTCCCAACTGGGTGAAGAGCGCGTCAAAGACATCAAAAACTACATTGTGAAGGGCGTTTTGTGGCAAGCCTTTGAGAGCGACAAGCCCGTTGTGCTGTTGATCGACGAAATCGACAAAGCAGACATTGAGTTCCCCAACGACTTGCTGCGCGAAATCGATCGAATGGAATTTTACTGCTACGAAACCCGCGAACTGATTCGTGCGAAACACCGCCCCATCGTGATCATCACCTCCAACAATGAAAAAGAGCTGCCCGACGCCTTCTTGCGCCGCTGCTTCTTCCATTACATTCAGTTCCCGGACAAAGCCACAATGGAAGACATTGTGAATGTGCACTTCAAGAACCTCAAAAAGGAATTGCTTGATGCAGCCATGTCCAGCTTCTTTGGTATTCGCGCCCTGCCCGGCTTAAAGAAAAAGCCCACCACATCAGAGCTGATCGACTGGCTGCGCCTTTTGTTGGCGGAAGACATCCCCGCCAGCGCGCTCCAGGCCAAGGATGGCAAAGAGGCCATACCGCCCTTGCACGGTGCACTGCTGAAAAACGAACAGGACGTTGAACTGTTTAATCGGCTGGTGTTCATGGCCCGCCAAGGCCGTTAACGCGCGCATTCAACCTGTAAAGCGGGCTCACACACGTGTTACTTGATTTTTTCTTTCAGCTTCGAGACGCCAAAATCCCCGTCACGGTGAGAGAGTACCTCACCTTGCTGGAGGGCATGAAAGCGCAGTTCATGACCCCCAGCTTGGACAACTTTTACCACCTGTCTCGAATCAGCCTGGTGAAGGACGAGCGATATTTCGATCGCTTTGATCAGGTGTTTGGCAGCTATTTCAAGGGCATGGAAAAAAACATGGACTTGTTTGCCCAGTTGCCCAAGGACTGGCTGGAGAAGCGCTTCAACAGGGAATTCACAGCCGAGGAAATGGCGGCCATTGAGGCCATGGGAGGCCTGGACAAGTTGATGGAGCGGCTCAAGGAGCTACTCAAAGAGCAGAAAGAGCGGCACGAAGGTGGCAGCAAATGGATTGGCTCGGGCGGCACCTCGCCTTTTGGCAACAATGGCTACAACCCAGAAGGCGTGCGCATTGGGCAGGATGAGAGCCGCAACCGGCGCGCTGTGAAGGTTTGGGATCAGCGCCTCTATCAAGATTATGACGATCAGCTAGAAATTGGCACCCGCAACATCAAGGTGGCTTTGCGCCGCCTGCGTCGCTTTGCCCGCGAAGGGGCCGAAGAAGAGCTCGACTTGGACAACACGATTGAGTCCACCGCCCGCAACGCAGGCTGGCTTGATTTGAAGATGCGTCCGGAGCGCCACAACTCTGTGAAAGTTCTGCTGCTCATGGACGTGGGTGGCTCCATGGACGATCACATCCGCCGCACCGAAGAATTGTTTTCTGCGGCCAAAAGTGAATTCAAACACTTGGAGTTTTATTACTTCCACAACTGCATCTACGATTTTTTGTGGAAGAAGAATCATCGCCGCCACAGCGAGAGAACCAGCACCTGGGACATTCTGCGCACCTACAACAGTGACTACCGGCTGATTTTTGTTGGCGATGCCACCATGAGCCCTTACGAAATTCTGCAACCGGGTGGCTCGGTGGAGTACAACAACAAAGAGGCTGGTGCGGTGTGGATGCGTCGCTTTTTAGACCGTTTCCCCAAGGCAGTGTGGCTAAACCCAGAGCCAGAGGGTCTTTGGCAATACCGCCAAAGCATTGAAATCATTCAAAATCTGCTTGAGCAGCACATGTACCCGCTCACCGTGAGCGGCTTGGAAAAGGCCATGCGTTTTTTGAGTAAATAAGCGTTCACCTTTTGTATTCCATTTTTATCGCCCGCCCGTTAAAGGGAGCACAAACACATTGTGTGTGGAGATAAAAAATGGAAATGAAACGAACCCATCCCCTGATTATTGCAGCCGCTGTGGCCATCATCCTGGCCTGCGGCGTGGCCATCGCCACCATGACCGGCTTGTTGCCCAACAGCCAAGCAAACAGCGATGCCCAAGACATTGCGGCCTTGGAGGCCGATGCCAAGCTGCCTTTGGCGGACAGCAAAGCAAGCGAACCCGCCCCAGCCAAATCAACCCCAAAGCCAGTATCCAAAGCGGCCAGCAAACCAGCCCCTGTGCAAACCGCTGCCGTGTGCAACAACTGTGGCAAGGTGCTGGAGGTGCGTCAAACCCGTGTAGAGGGTGAAGGCACTGGCCTGGGCGCCGTGGCTGGTGGTGTTGTGGGTGGCTTGCTGGGCAACCAGGTGGGCGGTGGCAACGGCAAAAAACTGGCCACCGCAGCGGGTGTGGTTGGCGGTGCCGTGCTCGGTAACAAAATTGAAAAGGATCGACGTGCCACTGTGCAATACGATGTGGTGGTGCAGTTTGACGATGGCTCTACAGGCACCTACCCCTACAA
>DASUDK010000064.1:0-13695 GCA_036275655.1 Limnobacter sp.
AATCGGGGGTATTATTGAGGGCTGCTTGAATTCGACCAACCCCCAAGCAATGCCCATGCAACAACTGCTCCTTGACGTGTTTACACCACCGCGCCCCACCTTGGGCAATTTTTTGGTGGGTCAAAACGCGCAGGTTGTGCACGCACTCAAGTCGCTGCTGCAAGGGCAGGCGCTCAGTCAATTTGTGTATTTGTACGGCCCGCCGGGTTGCGGCAAATCCCATTTGTTGCGTGCCTTGGGTGAGCAACTTGGCACCGTGGTGTTGCCGGGCAAACAGCGGTATGTGTTCCGCCCCAGTGTCTCAGCATTGTTGGTGGATAACATTGAACAACTCACGCCCTACTCGCAGGTACAACTTTTCAACGCATTTAACCAGGCAATGGCCAGCGGCGAACCCTCTGCCATTGTGCTATGCGGCCAAGAACCCACCGCCACTTTGCCGCTGAGGGACGACTTGCGCACGCGCATTGAAGCGGGTTTGTGCCTGCGGGTTCATCCATTGAGTGATGATGAGAAGCAGGCTGCTCTGCAGCAGGTGGCCAAGGCACGGGGGTTGCAGCTCAGCGATGAGGTGGTGGAGTACGCGCTGCGGTATTTTCAGCGCGACATGGGGTCACTGATGGCAGTCATGGACAGCCTGGACCGATTTTCTCTAGAACAACAAAAACCAGTGAGCGTGAACCTGTTGCGTCATTGGATGAAACGCCGGGAAAGCCTGGTGGTACGTGAATATGAAACTCGCACTGTTTGACCTGGACAACACCTTGCTTCCAATGGATTCCGACCACGGCTGGTCGCAATTCCTGATCGACCTCGGGGTGTTGAACCGGGATGAATTTGAAGCCCGCAACAATCAGTTTTACCAAGACTACAAAGCAGGCTGCCTGGACATCCATGCGTTTTTGGACTTTCAATTGCGCCCGCTCCGAGACCATGCACGTGGGCAACTCGACGCTTGGCATGCGCAATACATGGCCAAAGTGATTCAACCCAACATTCGACCCAGGGCGCGTCAACTGGTCAAACAACACCAGGACGACAATGATCTATGCGTGGTGATCACGGCCACCAACAGTTTCATCACACGCCCAATTGTGAATGCCTTTGGGATCACTGAACTGATTGCCACTGAGCCGGAACAAATCCATGGCGAATTCACAGGCAAGGTGAGCGGCGTACCCAGCTTCCGCGAGGGCAAGGTAACTCGATTGAATGCGTGGCTCGCTCAGCAGGGGAAAACCTTGGACAGTTTTGAAAAAACTTATTTTTACAGCGATTCCATCAACGATCTGCCCTTGCTTGAAGCCGTAACCCATCCCGTGGCTGCCAACCCAGATGACCGGCTTGCTGCCATCGCCCATGAAAGAAACTGGCCCGTGATTGAGTTGTTCAAATGATCCGCAAATTGTTCAAACGCATGTTTGCCAAACCAGCCTTGGGCAAAGAGACCCCAGGCAAGCACGCCCACCTCAACCTGGGCAGCCGAGAAAAAACCGCAACCAGCTACACGGTACACAAGCCCAAAATTTGGGGCGTGGCTGAGCACAAAATTGACCGTCGCTTGGTGAGCCACAACGCCATCCGCGTTTGTGAAACTCTGCAAAACAAGGGTTACAAGGCTTTTGTGGTGGGCGGCGCTGTGCGCGATTTGCTTCTCGGCATGCGTCCCAAAGACTTTGATGTGGCCACAGACGCAAGCCCTGAACAAACCCAGCGTTTGTTCAGGCGAGCCCGCATCATTGGTCGAAGATTTCAGATTGTGCATGTGATGTTTGGGCCGGAGACCATCGAAACCTCGACCTTCCGCGCACTGACCACAGGCAACAGCGACACAGACGAACACGGGCGCGTGCTGCGCGACAATGAATTTGGCAGGCAAGATGAAGACGCGTCACGTCGCGATTTCACCGTCAATGCCATGTACTACGACCCCACGACCGAGACCGTGTGGGACTACCACCACGGCATGGAAGACCTGCGGGCCCGCACCCTGCGCATGATTGGTGAACCCGCCGTGCGTTACCGGGAGGACCCTGTGCGCATGCTGCGCGTGGTTCGTTTTGCCGCCAAACTCAATTTTGAGATTGAACCCGACACTTACGCCCCGATTGCGGAGCTGGCAGGCTTGTTGCGCAACGTGCCTGCGTCCCGCCTGTTTGATGAGATGCTCAAGCTCTTGATGAGCGGGTCTGCCTTGGCCTGCCTGAAGGGCTTGCGCAAAGCCGGGCTGCACCACGGCGTGTTCCCGTTGCTGGACGCCATCATGGACAATGAGGCCGGTGAAGCATTTTTGACAGAGGCATTGGCACGCACCGACCAGCGCGTGCACGATGGCAAACCACTGAGCCCCGGCTTTTTGTTTGCATGTCTGTTGTGGCACTTGGTGCTCGAAAATTGGGAAAAACGCGTGAAAGCCGGGGAAGTGAAATTCCCCGCCCTGTTTGCAGCGATGGATGAGGTGCTGGCGGAACAGGCTGAACGCACCGCCATTCCCAGGCGATTAACCGGGGACATGCGCGAGATATGGGCTTTTCAACCCCGCTTTGAAAAGCGCGCTGGCAAGGCCCCCTTCCGCATGCTTGAACAACAAAAATTTCGGGCAGCACTGGATTTCTTCGAGCTGCGAGCCTTGGTGGGCAACGCCGATGCAGAACTGGCCCAGTGGTGGCGCGAATTCAGCGACGGAGAAACCGCCAACCGCCAACACCTGCTGGACAACCTGCGCGGCACACCCCAGGCCGACACGGCCGGCGCAGCCAAGAAGAAGCGCCGGCGCCGCAAACCCAAGACTGCTGGGGCAGCAGCCCCGTCACAGGGTGGCGAGCAGGCGTGAGCCAATCCATGATGTGTTACCTCGGACTGGGCGGCAATTTGGGGCACCCCCTGTCGCTGTTTGACTCGGTGGTTGAGCATTTTGCCCAGCATCCACTGGCCTGCGCCGTGCTGGAATCTTCAAGATTTAGAAGCGCTCCGGTGGACGCGACTGGGCCAGATTATGTGAATTCCGTGCTGGCGCTGCAGTGGGCGGGCAGCCCAGAGGCGCTACTTGACGAATGCATGGCCCTGGAAGCGCGCTTTGGTCGAGTGCGCACCACCCGCAACGCCCCCAGGCCAATTGATGTGGATGTGCTGCTGTGCGGCAAGGCCACCCTGGACACCCCAAGGCTGACCCTGCCCCACCCACGAATGCACCAACGGCGGTTTGTGCTGCAACCCCTGCTTGAATTGGCACCCGACCTAGACATTCCCGGGCGGGGCAAAGTGCGGGATTTGTTGCAGACCACCCTGGACCAGCAGGTGAACCCAATTTGAGCGCAAACTCCAGACATTGGCTGGCCCCGTGCGCTACACTGAGGCCGCGCGATTGGGCTGCCGCCTTCACCACAACCCCACAGACAAAACCGGAGAACACCTTTGCTGTCTGACAGATACCGCCACATTGTGATTGAAGGACCGATCGGCGTTGGCAAAACATCGCTTGCACGCCTCATTGCCCAGCGTTTTTGCGCCGAGTTGCTTCTCGAAAAACCCGAGGAGAACCCATTCCTGGAAAAGTTTTACCAAGACCCAGCGCGCTATGCGCTGCCCACGCAGCTGTTCTTTCTGTTTCAGCGCATTGGTCAATTGCGGGACCTCACCCAGCGGGATTTTTTTGAAAGCATGGTGGTCAGTGATTTTTTGCTTGAAAAAGACCGAATGTTTGCTGGACTTACGCTGGACGAGGAGGAGCTGAAGCTTTATCAGCAAATCTATCAACACCAAAGCCCGCAAACCAGCGTCCCCGATTTGGTGATCTATTTACAGGCCTCGCCGCAGGCCTTGATTGAAAGGGTACAAAAACGCGCCACCCCCTACGAGGCCAACATCACCGAGGCCTACTTGGCGCAACTGAGTGATGCTTACAGCCGTTTTTTTTACCACTATGACGACGCGCCGCTGTTGATTGTGAACACCGAGCACCTTAACCCGGTGGACCACAGCGAGGACTTTGATTTGTTGCTCAACCAGATTGAGGGCATGAAAGGTCGACGCGAGTTTTTCAATTGGTCAGAATGACCTGAGCCGAGAGTTTGATCGCCATGAGTGCACAACCCCAAGACCGCACTGCCAACCACCGCAAGGCCGTGACTTTGCCTGGGCTGCTGGACATGAAAAAACAGCAGGAAAAAATTGCCATGCTCACCTGCTACGATGCCTGCTTTGCCAGCGTGTTGGATGCCAGTGGCGTGGACATTTTGCTGATTGGAGACTCCCTGGGCATGGTGCTGGCAGGCATGCCCAGCACACTGCCGGTGACCATGGACATGATGGAGTACCACACCCGGTGCGTGGCAGCGGGCAACAAGAACGCCTTTGTGGTGGCGGACATGCCTTTCGGCAGCTACCAAGAGAGCGTGGAGCAGGCCTACCGCAATGCCGCCCGACTCATGGCGGCTGGGGCCAACATGGTGAAACTTGAAGGCACAGCCTGGTTGGCTCCCACCGTGGATTACCTCACCACCCGGGATATCCCGGTGTGCGCCCACCTGGGACTCACCCCACAGTCGGTGAGTGCGCTGGGCGGCTACCGGGTTCAGGGCCGAGACGCCAAAGCTGCCAAAGTGCTTAAAACCAACGCCAAGCTGATGCAGGAGGCTGGCGCCCAACTGGAACTGTTCGAATTGATCCCCGGCAAACTGGCCGCTGACATCACCAAAAGCCTGGCAGTGCCCACGATCGGAATTGGCGCAGGGGTGGACTGCGACGGCCAAGTGTTGGTGCTGCATGACATGTTGAATGTATTTCCGGGCAAAAAGCCGAAGTTTGTGCGCAATTTCATGGATAATCAGCCCTCCATCCAGGCGGCAGTGCAGGCCTATGTGTCTGCTGTGAAAGACCGATCTTTTCCTGCCCAGGAACACACATTCTGAGTTCGAACCCGCATTTGCAATGAGACAAATTTCTTCCATCACCGAACTGCGAGACCAGTTGCGCGGGCAAAACCGGGTGGCGTTTGTGCCCACGATGGGCAATTTGCACGAGGGCCACATGTCCCTGATGCGCATCGCAGCCAAACATGGCGACCCGGTGGTGGCCAGTGTGTTTGTCAATCGTTTGCAGTTCGGCCCCAACGAAGACTTTGACAAGTACCCGCGCACCATGCAGGAAGACGCGGAAAAACTCGAAAAAGAACATGTGTATGTGATGTTTGCGCCCACCGAACGGGATTTGTACCCTGAGCCCCAGGACTATCGGGTCAAACCGCCAGATGGCTTGGGCAGCACGCTGGAGGGTGAGTTCAGACCCGGCTTTTTTGAGGGCGTGTGCACGGTGGTCACCAAGCTGTTCAATTGCGTTCAACCACGTGTGGCCGTGTTCGGGAAAAAAGACTACCAACAGTTGATGATTGTGCGCAGGCTGGTGCAGCAGTTGGCCATGCCCATCGAGATCATTGCGGCCCCCACCGTGCGAGACCCGGATGGTTTGGCCATGAGCTCCCGCAACCGGTACCTGAATGCACAGGAACGCGCCGAAGCACCCTTTTTGTACCAGCTTTTGAATGATCTCTCGAATCAAGTAAAAAGCGGTCGCCCCAACCTGGACCAGTTGGTACAATTGGAGCGCAAATGCTTGGACGCATTGCAACAAAGAGGCTGGAAGCCCGACTACTTTGAGGTGCGCAAGCAGGTTGACCTGATGCGCCCCACCGACGCAAACCTGTCCGATCAAACGCCGCTTGTGATTTTGGCGGCCGCCAAGTTGGGTGCTACCCGACTGATCGACAACCTGGAGATACAGTAATGCATCGCGAGATGTTGCTCGGCAAGATCCACCGGGCCAAAGTGACCCACTGTGAACTGCACTACGAAGGTTCCTGCGCCATCGACGAAAACCTTTTGGAAGCGTCAGGCATCATTGAATTTCAGCGTATCGACATTTATGTGATCGACAACGGTGAGCGCTTTTCCACGTACGCCATCAAGGGTGAACGCGGCAGCGGCATGATTTCACTCAATGGCGCTGCTGCACGCCGCGCTCAAAAAGGTGATCTTGTGATCATTGCAACGTACGGCACGCTCAGCGACGAGGAGTGTAAGACATTCCAACCCAAGCTGGTGTTCGTAGACGACAACAACCGGATTGCAGAGCAACGCGGCCACATCCCCACCCAACACATGTAAATGTGTGTTGTCAGGCTGAAGCCCGCTTCAGCCGATCGGCCACACCTTCCCATTCCTCGCCGTTTGCAGGCTGCTCAAACACCACTTGAGTGCACTGGAGTGCGTCGGCTTGACGCAGGGCGGCGTAAAGGTTTTTTGCCACTTCCTGCGGCGTGTTGGCAAGTGCCTCCACCATCACCAAGTCACCATGGCGCGTTCGCAGTGCGTCGGCTTGGGTTAAAAATCCGTCGCTCCAACCCACACACAAGCTGTTTCCCTGCGGTACAAAGCCATTCAAAGCTGGGGCGTCCAACACCAACACTTTGGCATCTGGGCTGTAATGTTTTTCCAAGGCGCCAGACACCCGTGGATTGTCCTTGCGTGCACTGCTTTGCGTAAACCCTTGAACAGACTGGCCCAGCGCATGCTTCAACTGCGCAGCGGTAACTGCACCTGGACGCAAAATTCGTGGTGTGGGCTCGAGCAGAGAAACAATGGTGGATTCGATGCCCACGTCGGGAATATTGCCATCCAGCACCCAAAGTATGCGATCCCCAAGCTCAGCCATCACATGCACCGCCCGCGTTGGGCTGACTTTGCCAAAACGGTTGGCCGACGGTGCGGCAACTGGCACATCCGTGGCCTCAAGCAAGGCCATGGCCACCGGGTGCGAGGGGCAACGGACGCCCACGGAATCTTGCCCACCGGTGACTTGCAAAGGCATGCGATTGCCCCTGGGCAAAACGAGCGTGAGCGGGCCAGGCCAAAAGGCGCGAGTGAGTGCCTCAAATTGCTGTTGTTGCAAAGAAGAATTGAACCTTATCCACCCCGCTGCCCAATCAAACCCGGGCGCTGCGTGCGCAATCAAGGGATGGTCGGCGGGCCGCCCCTTCGCCTTGAATATGCCTGCCACCGCCGCTGGCTGGTCCACAGCCGCCCCAAGGCCAAAGACCGTCTCCGTCGGAAAGGCGACCAAATCGCCTTGGCGCAGTGCATTGGCACACCGCTGGAGGTTGGCAGGTGACGGGCTTAGCAGCGCCGCATGCATGACAGCGGCGTGGATGGGAGCGCCGTTGTCAGTCGTCATCGTCACCGATGCCCAACAGGTCTCTCACCTCTTGGGCCACAAAAAGCGCTCGGTCGAGCGACTCTGCGATCACCGTGATGTGACCCATTTTGCGACCCACACGGGCCTGCTCTTTGCCGTACAGATGCAACTTCACCTCAGGCAGGGCAAGCACCTTTTCCCAGGCGGGCTCTCGGACACTGCCATCGTTTTGGTACCACAGGTCTCCCAGCAAATTGACCATCACCGCCGGGCTGTGTTGGCGCGTGTCGCCAAGGGGCAAGCCAGCCAGAATGCGGGCCTGCTGCTCAAACTGGCAGGTCACGCAGGCATCGATTGAATAGTGGCCACTGTTGTGTGGGCGGGGTGCAATCTCGTTGACCACCAAACCCATGGTGTCAACCACAAAAAACTCCACACAGAGCACACCCACATAATCGAGCGCACCTGCGATCGCAATCGCGTTGGCGCGAGCTTGCGCGGCCATGGCGTCGTCGATGCGGGCTGGCACAATGGTGGTTGCCAAAATGCCCTTGCGGTGGTGGTTTTCCGCCACTGGGAAGGTGGCGCACTCGCCCTTGTGGTCGCGCGCCACAATCACAGACACTTCTTTTTGCAGGGCCAGGCGTTTTTCGAGCACGCATTCCACGCTGTTGAGGCTGGCAAATGCAGCACGCACTTCTTCGATGGAGGACACGCGCACTTGGCCTTTGCCGTCATAGCCGAGTCGAGCGGTTTTCAAAATGCCAGGCAGCAAAGTTTGCAATGCGTCAGAAATGTCGTCGTCTCGGCGTATGGCCGCATGGGGCGCCACTGGCACACCACAACCACTGATGTAGGCTTTTTCTTCAATCCGGTTTTGCGCCACGCCCACAGAAAATGCGGAAGGACTCACAGGAACACTCTTGGACAGTGTGTCCAAAGCAAGCGCAGGCACGTTCTCAAATTCGGTGGTAACACCCACACAACGCTGGGCCAAAGTGGCCAGACCGGTGTCGTCCATGTAATCGGCAAGCACCTGATCATCGGCCACGCTGCCAGCTGGGCCATTGGCTGCGGGGTCCAGCACCAATACCCGATAACCCATGCTTTGAGCAGCCATGCAAAACATGCGGCCCAACTGGCCTCCGCCCAACAGCCCCAACCATTGGCCTGGTTTTGCTGGTTTGAATTGAATTTTGCTCATGGTGGTGTGTGAGGTGGTGACGGTTAACGCAGGGGGGGCAATTCCATTTCCCGGGCCACATTGGACTGGGAAACGCGAAAATCCCGGAGCTTTTGATTCAACTCCAAATCATTCAAGGCCAGAATGGCAACCGCAGCCAGGGCCGCATTGGCTGCACCCGCTTCACCAATTGCAAAGGTGTGCACTGGGATGCCCTTGGGCATTTGCACAATCGACAGCAGGGAGTCCTCCCCACGCAAGTATTTGGACGGCACGGGCACGCCCATGACCGGCACAATGGTTTTGGCGGCCAACATGCCAGGTAGGTGCGCAGCCCCACCGGCGCCAGCGATGATCACTTGAATGCCCCGGGCACTCGCGGTTTCGGCATAGGCAAACATTTCGTCGGGCATGCGGTGGGCAGACACGACGCGGGCCTCGTAGTCCACACCAAAGTCGCGAAGCACCTGCACGGCGTTTTTCATCACTTCCCAATCGGAGGACGAGCCCATGACCACGCCCACTTTGGGATGGTCGGAGGTGTGCAGGTTGTTGAGGTTTGCTTGCTCGATCATGTGCTTATCCAATCCAGAGTCGGCCGGTTAAAATTTCGTAGGCCTGGCGGTACTTGGCCGCTGTTTTGTCAATGATGTCTTGTGGGAGTGTAGGCGCAGGGGCTTTTTTATTCCAGCCTGGTACGCTTTCCAGGTAATCGCGCACAAACTGTTTGTCGTAGGAAGGTGGCGAAATGCCAACCTGATACTGGTCTGCAGGCCAAAAACGAGACGAATCGGCGGTAAGCACCTCATCCATCAGCGTCAGCGTGCCGTTTTCATCCAAACCAAATTCGAATTTGGTGTCGGCGATGATGATGCCCTGCCGAGCGGCATAGTCGCTGGCCTTGGTGTACAAAGCGATCGATACTTCTCGAATCTGGTGAGCAAGATCGGCCCCGACCACATTGCACATGGTCTCAAAATCGATGTTTTCATCGTGCTCACCCACGGCCGCCTTGGTGGCTGGGGTAAAAATGGGCTCATCCAACTTGGCCGCCATTTGCATGCCTGCAGGCAGCTTGATGCCACACACGGCACCTGTGGCTTGGTAGTCTTTCCAGCCAGAGCCAATCAGATAACCACGCACCACAGCCTCTATGGGCAAAGCCTTGAGCTTTTTGACCACCATGGCACGCCCCTTGATTTGGGGTGCCTCTTGGGGGGTGACCACGGACTCTGGCGCAATGCCAGTGAGGTGATTGGGCACCACGTCAGCCAGGATGTCGAACCAGAATTGGGCCATCTGGGTGAGCACCATGCCTTTTTCTGGAATGGGTTGGTCCAGGATGACGTCGAAAGCGGACAAACGGTCGCTTGCCACGATCAACATTTTGTCTTCACCGACGGAAAAGTTTTCACGAACCTTGCCACGGTGCAGCAGTGGCAGGGAATTCAGCTTGGTTTCAAACACGGTGGTCATGCCATCGGCCTCTTCAATACAGGCTTTTTAAAGTAAAACACGCGGGGCACTGCCCGCGTGCGCTTCGCTTGGCAATCCCGAAAGGGCTGCCTTGCGCATTGTTTACTGCACGATTTGGGCCAGTTCGCCCTTGGCGTATTTGGCGGCCATGTCCACCAGGTTGATGGCTTTGATCTTGCCTGCCTGGCCTTCACAGCCAAATTCCAAATAACGCTGCTTGCAAATGGCCTTGGCGGCCTCGCGCGCTGGCTTCATCCACTCGCGCATGTCGAACTTGTCGGGGTTCTCGGCTTGGAACTTGCGCACAGCACCAGTCATCGCCAAACGGATGTCGGTGTCGATGTTGATTTTGCGCACACCATACTTAATGGCTTCCTGGATTTCTTCCACCGGCACGCCATAGGTTTCTTTCATCTTGCCGCCATACTGGTTGATGATGGCGAGCAGATCAGCAGGCACGGACGAAGAACCATGCATCACCAGGTGCGTGTTGGGAATGCGTGCGTGAATTTCTTTGACGCGGGAGATGGCCAGAATGTCGCCGGTGGGTTTGCGGCTGAACTTATAAGCACCGTGGCTGGTACCGATCGCAATGGCCAGTGCATCCAGTTGAGTGGCTTTCACAAACACAGCAGCTTCTTCTGGATCGGTCAGCATTTGGCTGTGATCCAGCTTGCCTTCAGCGCCAATCCCGTCTTCTTCACCAGCCTCGCCAGTTTCCAGGTTGCCAAGGCATCCCAACTCGCCTTCCACGGTTACACCGACTTTGTGGGCCATGTCCACCACGGTTTTGGTCACATTCACGTTGTAATCAAAGCTTGCGGGGGTTTTGCCGTCTTCCATGAGAGAGCCGTCCATCATCACCGAGCCAAAGCCCAGATCGATTGCGCCCTGGCACACCTTGGGGCTGGTGCCGTGGTCCTGATGCATCACCAAAGGGATGTGGGGGTACGCCTCAACAGCGGCCTGAATAAGGTGCTTGATAAAAGGCTCGCCAGCGTATTTGCGAGCACCGGCGCTGGCCTGAAGAATAACTGGGGCACCCACTTCATCGGCGGCTGCCATCACAGCCTGCACCTGCTCAAGGTTGTTCACGTTGAAAGCTGGAATGCCATAACCTTGCTCGGCGGCGTGGTCCAGAAGTTGGCGCATGGATACGAGAGGCATGTCAAAGTCTCCAAAAAATAAATTCAGTTAAGCAGGCCGATGTGTTCGCCAACACGCACAATTTTCATGGTGTTGGTTCCACCCGATTTGCCTATCGGTTCGCCAATGGTGATCACGATCAAGTCACCCACTTCCACCACTTTGGCGTCCAGCAGGGCCTGTTCAGATTTGGCAAGCAGCAACTCTCGGTCTTCGGTTTCGTATTGCATCATCACGGTGCGCACATCGCGGTACATCGACAGGCGACGACGGGTTTTTTCTTCGGGGGTGAGCGCAAAAATTGGGACGCCGCTGTTCAAGCGGGACATCCACAGGGCTGTGGAGCCAGATTGCGTCAGCGCGGCGATGGCCTTCACATCCAGGTGATGTGCGGTGAACAAGGCGGCCATGGCGATGGATTGATCCACGCGCTTGAATTTGCGGTTCAGAAAATCGGTGTCCAGATTCACCGGCGCAGACTTCTCGGCCTCCACGCAGGTGCGCGCCATGGCACAAATCGTTTCAACAGGGTATTTGCCGGCGGCTGTCTCCGCAGAGAGCATCACCGCGTCGGTGCCATCCAGCACAGCATTGGCCACATCGGACACTTCGGCGCGGGTGGGCACGGGGCTTTCAATCATGCTTTCCATCATCTGGGTGGCAGTGATGGTGAGCTTGTTGGCCTCTCGCGCTGCGCGAATAAGGCGTTTTTGTGCAGCGGGCACTGCGGCGTCACCAATCTCTACGGCCAAATCGCCACGCGCCACCATGATGCCGTCGCAAGAGCGAATCAGGTCGTCTAGGTTGGCCAAGGCCTCTGTGCGCTCGATCTT
Source organism: Limnobacter sp. (assembly GCA_036275655.1). Classification (GTDB taxonomy): domain Bacteria; phylum Pseudomonadota; class Gammaproteobacteria; order Burkholderiales; family Burkholderiaceae_B; genus Limnobacter. The sequence continues at coordinate 11,827 of DASUDK010000064.1, forward strand.
GGCAATCATGAACGCATGGCCGCCTGCGGCGCGGGTGAGTTCGCGGGCCATGTACATGTCGGCGCCGCTCTTTGGAAAACTCACAGCAATGTAGTCCGCTTCAAAAGCGACCGCCGTGCGGATGTCTTCCATGTCTTTGGAGGTGAGCGCGGGTGCGGAAAGACCGCCCCCCAATTTGTTGATGCCTTTGCGGTTTTTCAGGACTCCACCCACTTCGGTTTCGCAGTGGATTTGTCCAGCAGTCACCTTCTTGACTTTGAGCACGATTTTGCCATCATCGAGCAACAAGGTGTCCCCTGCTTTCACATCGTTGACCAGCTCCGGATAATCCAGACCGACGCGGGTGTCATCGCCCGATGCGCACTGCGCTTCCAGAATGAATGGCTGACCGTTTTGCAGGGTGGTGGAGCCGTTGGCAAACTGTCCAATGCGAATTTTTGGACCTTGGAGGTCGGCCATCACGGCCACATCTCGGCCCAAGCGGGCGGCAATGTCGCGCACGGTGTTGACCCGGCCGATGTGCTCTTCGGCGGTACCGTGCGAGAAGTTAACCCGAACCACGTTCATGCCGGCAGCGATCATGCGCTCCAGCACGGCTGGTTCGGTGGAGGCAGGCCCAAGCGTGGCTACAATTTTGGTTTGACGGGGCAAGAAGTCGTTGGCCATTAAGCGGCTCGCTGTTGAAGAATGTCGACGGCCGGGAGGGTTTTGCCTTCCAGGAATTCCAGGAATGCACCACCGCCGGTGGAAATGTAACTGACTTGCTCGCCAATGTTGTATTTGGCAATGGCTGCCAGCGTGTCACCACCACCTGCAATTGAAAAGGCATCGGATTTTGCAATTGCGCGGGCGAGGCGCTCAGTGCCCTTGCCAAACTGATCAAACTCAAACACGCCCACTGGGCCGTTCCACACAATGGTGCCTGCTTTGTCGAGAATGGCGGCCAGGGTCTCGGCGGTGTTCGGACCAATGTCGAAAATCATGTCGTCTGCAGCCACATCGGCCACGGCCTTGGCGGTGGCCGCTGCCGTTGGGGAAAACTCTTTGCCCACCACCACGTCGCTGGGGATGGGCACTGCAGCACCACGGGCTTGCATTTTCTCGATAATGGCTTTGGCCTCGCCCACCAGATCAGCCTCGACCAGGGATTTACCGATGGGAAGACCTTTGGCAGCCATGAACGTGTTGGCAATACCGCCCCCGACAATCAACTGATCCACTTTTTCGGCCAGGCTATTGAGAATGGTGAGTTTGGTGGACACTTTGGACCCCGCCACAATGGCAACCAGCGGACGCTTGGGGGCAGACAACGCAGCACCCAGGGCATCCAGCTCGGCAGCCAACAATGGCCCAGCACAAGCCACCGCAGCAAACTGCGCAGCACCGTGGGTGGTGGCCTCTGCCCGGTGAGCCGTACCAAAAGCATCGTTCACATAAATGTCGCAGAGCTTGGCGATTTTTTGGGCAAGCTCCGGGTTGTTTTTCTTCTCGCCCTTGTTGAATCGGCAGTTTTCGAGCAACACAACCTCGCCTGACTCGGTTTGAACGCCATCCACCCAGTCTTTGACCAAGCGCACCGGGCGCCCCAGCAGTTCGCCCAGACGGTTGGCCACGGGAGCCAAGCTCAGCTTCTCGTCATACTCTCCCTCAGTGGGGCGACCAAAATGGCTGGTGAGCAAGAGCGCTGCGTTGTTTTTTAGACAGTACTCAATGCCTGGCAAAGAGGCACGAATGCGGGTGTCTTCCGTGATGTTGCCATTTGCGTCTGTTGGCACGTTAAAATCAACGCGAATCAGCACGCGCTTGTTGGATACGTTTTGGTCGGTCAGGCGCAGAAAACGCAACATTGCAATGGCTCTCAAGGAAGGT
>DASUDK010000065.1:0-7152 GCA_036275655.1 Limnobacter sp.
CACGTGGCGTGTGGCGGGTTCATCAAAGGTGGAGGCAATCACTTCACCACGCACGCTGCGCTGCATTTCGGTCACTTCTTCGGGACGCTCATCAATCAGCAAAACAATCAGCGTGATGTCGGGGTGATTGGCGGTGATGGCGTGGGCCACGTGTTGCAACATCACGGTCTTGCCAGATTTGGGTGGGGCCACCAGCAAACCGCGTTGGCCTTTGCCGATGGGGGCGACCATGTCGATGATTCGGCCGGTGTTGTTCTCTTCGCCGCGCATCTCGCGCTCCAGCTTCAGGGGCTGGTTGGGGTGCAGCGGTGTCAAGTTCTCAAACAGAATTTTGTGCTTGCTGGCCTCGGGGGCTTCACCGTTGACCTTGTCCACCTTCACCAGCGCAAAGTAGCGCTCGCCGTCTTTGGGGGTGCGCACCTCACCTTCGATGCTGTCGCCAGTGTGCAGGTTAAAGCGGCGAATCTGGCTGGGCGAAATATAAATGTCGTCTGGGCTGGCCAGGTAGCTGGTTTCTGGGGAGCGTAAAAATCCAAATCCATCTGGCAAAACTTCCAGCACGCCATCACCAAAGATTTGCTCCCCGTTTTTGGCCCGTTTTTTGAGGATTGCAAACATCAATTCCTGTTTGCGCAAACGGTTGGCATTTTCAATCTCCAGGCCAGAGGCCATTTCGAGCAGGGCAGAGACGTGTAGGGTTTTTAGTTCTGATAAATACATGGTTCTGTGATTTTTAGCCTGGCGAACGCCAACGGTGGATTACGGGAATGTGGGGAAAACTGCGGATTTGGATGTTGAAAGCCCGGCGAGTGCCGGGCTCGGTGCCACTAGTATATTACAGATGGCTCTCTAGGAAAGCAGCCAATTGCGATTTGGACAGTGCGCCCACCTTGGTGGCCACCACAGCGCCGTTTTTAAACAACATCAGGGTGGGAATGCCGCGAATACCGTACTTGGCAGGGGTCTCGGAGTTCTCGTCCACATTCATCTTGGCGATCTGAACTTTGCCTTTGTATTCTGCAGACATCTCGTCCAGGATGGGGGCGATCATCTTGCAGGGGCCGCACCACTCTGCCCAGTAATCGACCAGCACTGGGCCATCGGTCTTCAGAACATCGCTTTCAAAAGAAGCGTCGCTGACATGTTTGATGAGGTCACTGCTCATTGAAAAGAATCCTTAAGAAAATGCTACTCTGGATGTTACAGCGAAAATGAAGCCAAATACAAACCAGCCCCTGCTACCGTACACCTAAACTGTGGACATTTTTCCCGAATTCAAGGCCCATGCCCAATCTGCCTGAAAGCCAGGACAGCGCACGCACCTCTTCGCCCATGGAAGAGGCGTTGGTGTGGGTTCATGCGCAGGGCATCGCGCCAGAGCGCGTGTTGTGGCTCATGCCCCGGATTGAGGCGGCCGTTGAATTCAAGCGCCTTTATGCACGCTGGCAGGGCGATGGGCCATGCCTGTCCCCCAAGGTACAAACCGCCGATCGCTTGAGCCAGCCGCGCGCCACGCTGCCCTGGTTGCGTTTGCACACTGAGTTGGTGAGCTTGCTGGCGCAGCAGCCCGCATTGGCCGGGGCCTTGGGTGGTGAGCCCTTGTGGGCTCTGGCGCAGGAGTACCTGGAGCTGGCCATGCGCTTGGTGTTGCTCAAATCCAGCCAGCCCCTGGCTTGGCAGGATTACTTGGTGTCCAACCGCTTTTCTGCAGAAGAAGCCGCCGTGGTGACCAAGGTGGCAGAGGCTTTCGAAGATGAGTTGTTGGATTTGCTGCCCAGGGCCAGCCACCCCGCAGACGCGCTGGATTGTGTTGTTTGGTTTGACGACGCCGAGGCTTTGCCCGCCTTGTGGTTGAAAACCAATTACCCAAATCTGCCTGTGCATCGGGTGGTCTTGCCCAACACCGAAGGCCCGCAGCCCTGGCGCGAGGTGCTGGCCGCGGTTCAAGAAGGCCGGGTGGAAGCCCGCTTGTGTGTGGCGCCCGACGAAACCACACAAGCCCAACAAGCCGCCTGGCAAATCATGCAGTGGTTACAAGAAAGCCCAGACGAAGACATTGCTGTGGCGGTGTTGGATCGCGTGGCCGCGCGCAGGCTGATTCCTGTACTGGCAGCGCACGGGGTGCGCGTGGACGATCGCACCGGTTGGCGTTTGTCCACCGCCAGCGTGGCCGGTTGGCTAGACGCACTCTTGCAACAGCATGCGGACACTGGACAGGTGCTTCAATTTCCGCACCCATTCACAGACGAACCCACGGTGGGTGCACAGCCCTGGGCCAAAGTGGGCAAACACACCCTGAGCCAATGGGCCACAGCCGTGTTGGAAATGCTCCAGCATCGCGGCTTGGCGCAGGCACTGGATGGCGATGAAGCCGGGCGCATCGTCTTGTTGGGTCTGGCCGAGATGGGGCAGGTGCCAGCCCAGGCCACCCTGGATGCGTGGGGTTTTTTGGCAGCCTGGCGGTATTGGGCAGAGCAGGAGCGCTTCCGGCCCGAGGATGTTCAAAGCCCGGTGCGCATGGTGCCACTGTTATCCACCCGCTTGCGCAGTTTCGGGCGTGCGGTGGTGCTCGGCTGTGCACAATCGCACCTCAAAGAGAGTCCTCCCGGCTTGTTGCCCCCCAGCGTGGCCCGCGAGCTTGGGTTTGTTGGCCCCAACATCCAGCGGATCCAAAAGTTGTCTGCCCTGCATGCGCTGTTGAGGAACACCCACAAAGTCACGCTGCTGCATGCTGCAAATGCCAATGGCAAAGCAGAAACCTTGCTGCCCGAGTTGCAGTGGCTTGAGTTGTTGTTGGTGCAGGCCGGGTTGGATTGGCGTGTGCCCATGCCCAGCCTTGCCCTGCCTGTTGCGCCCGTGCAAACCCCAGCGTTGGCCCTGCAGGCGTTGGCAGGCGGGCACTCCACCCCCGCCTCCCTGCGTGTGACTGCCCTGGACGACTGGGCGGCCTGCCCGCTGCGCTTTGGTTTGAAGCATGCCATGCCCTGGCCCATGCAAACCGAGTCTGGGCTGCCCTCGTTTGAACGGCTTCGGGGCACCTATGTGCACCGGGTGCTGGAACACAGCGCACGCCACATGCAGCATGTGAAAGCGGCAGATTTGCAAACTTGGCAAACCATGCTCCTGCAGCAAAGCCAGGCCGTGTGGAAGGCCATGCCGCTGGATGAGCAAGCGGTGCTTCATCCTTTCGTTGCCCCTTTTGAGCGCCTCATTCCGCGCATCGCAGGGCGACTCATGGCCCGCGCCATGGACGGTTGGCAATTTGAAGACGCTGAAGTGAAAGTGCCCGGCCAACTGGAGTTGCCAAAACTTGCGCGCACCGTTGCCCTGCATGGGCGAGTCGACCGCCTGGATCGACGAGGATCGGCCCTGCACATCAGCGACATCAAGTTCAAGCACCCCAGGCTGTTGCGCAAGTTGGCCGACGAGCCACTCACCGCCCCGCAACTGCCTGCCTATCAGGCCATGTTGAATGCGCCCGATGCGCAGCTCAGTTTTTTGGGCATCCACAAAGACAAAGTGGAGTGGGTGGACTTTGCTCCCCTGGACCCGGCTTGGCTTGCACAAGGATATGCCAGTTGGGGTGAGGTGTTGATGGCCCAATTGCAACTGGATTTGGCGCAGTTTTTTTCTGGTGCTGTGCCCTGGCAAGCAAGGCCCGGGGATGCATGTGCCTACTGCGATGTGTATGGCATTTGCAGACCCGGTGCGGTGCGTTGGCCCGAGCCCAGCGCCGAAGAGGAGGACGCATGAGCCCCCCTGCCAGCCCCAACACCCCAGTCGACCGCCTGGCCTGGACCGCACTGGCCTGCGACCCACAGCGCAGCATTGTGGTGGAAGCCTGCGCAGGCAGTGGCAAAACCTGGTTGCTCACTGCGCGCCTGTTCCGGCTGTTGTTGGCGGGTGCGCGGCCCGAGCATATCCTGGCCATCACCTTCACCCGCAAGGCGGCCGAAGAAATGCAGAGTCGACTCCATGCGTTGTTGCAAGAATGCGCGCTGGCCAACCCTGCACAACTGGTCCAATTGCTCTCGGAGCGGGGTGCGCCGGTGGACGCAAGCACACAGGCCCGTGCACGGGCACTCGCCGGTGAGGTGCTCACCAGCCCGCGCGGCGTCACCATCAACACATTCCATGGGTGGTTCACCTCCCTGTGCCAGTTGGCTCCGCTCTCCAGTGGGTTTTCTCGCCAAAGCGAGCCCACCGAGCAAACCGACTTCTGGATGGACCAGGCCATCGCAGGATTGACCCGTCAGGCGCTGGAGCAATCGCACACCGATCCGAAGTGCCTGGCCGCTTTGAACACCTTGGCCGATCACCTCGGGCGGGAGGGGCAGCACAAGGTGCTTAAGGAAGCGCTTGGCAACCGCGTGGCTTGCACCTTGGTGCACAACAACCCCGCCGCGCCTGGCTTGGCAGAGGTGTTTGACCTCTTGCCCACCCAACACTGGCCCCAGGCGCACGTGCAAACTGGGCAATGGAAGGCGCCATGTTTGCTATTGGCCCGCGCTTTGGCCTTGGGCACCCCGGCACAACAAGCCGCTGCAAGTGCGTTAGAGCGCCTTTGCAGTGCGACCTGCGCAGACTTGCCGTCGGCCTTGGACGTCTTTGAATCTTTGTGCGAATTTTTTCTCAAAGCCGATGGCGAGCCCCGCAGTGGGCCACCTTTCAAAGTCACCAAGGGCCAATTGGCCCGGGCCGACTTCGATGAAGCGGTCTTTCAAGCCAGCCTGGCCAACATTCAGGAGGGCTTGGCGCTCGCGCGGCACAAAGCAAGCGATCAAATTGACCTGGCTTGCACCGAGGCATTGAATCTGCTCTTGCCCGCGTTGTTTGCACATTACCAAGCCCTCAAGAACGAGCAGGGCTTGTGTGACTTTGACGACCTGGAGTCCACCGCGCTCGGGCTGATGATGCAAGACGAACAGCGCGCCTACATGCTGCAAAAACTGGATGCCCGCGTGCGCCATTTGCTGGTGGACGAGTTTCAGGACACCAACCCGGTGCAGTGGAGCATTTTGCGCCATTGGCTGGAAGATTATGGCGATGTCGACAAGCCCAGTGTGTTTTTGGTGGGCGACCCCAAACAGTCCATCTACCGTTTCCGGCGAGCGGAATCCCGGCTGTTTGAGCAAGCCAAACAGTGGTTGAAAGCCAACTTTGGCGCGCACGATTTGTATTCCGACGACACGCGCCGCTGCTCGCCCCAGGTGGTGGATGTGGTCAATGCTGTGTTTGCACCTGGCCTTGTGAAGGGTCAAACCCCGTTTCGACCCCACGGTAGCCTGGCCAAGCCCCTGCCCAAACCATGGCCCGCCCTCAACCTGTATCCCTTGGTTGCAGAGGACGATCCCCATTCTGAAGCGCAGCGTTGTGTGCACACTTTGCAGGCCTGGCTCCAAGAAAAACGCATTGAAGGATTGCACCAGGTGTTGGTGCTCATTCAGGCCCATGGCAGTGCCGTGTCGCTGACCCAGGCCCTGCGTGAGGCAGATCTGCCTTACACCGTGAAGGACAAAGGCGAACGTTATGCCTCGGTGGTTTGGGACGACACGCTGGCGCTGCTGCGCTTCCTGGATTGCCCCAGCCAGTCTCTGGCATTGTTGCAATTGTTGCGCAGCCCGCTGATTGGGCTTTCGGTGGCCCATCTTCAGCAATTGATGCAGGCTGGGCATGCACACCAAAGCCCGCATGTGTGGCACACCGTCTGTGCCCTGGGTCAGCGTGGTGAGGCGCCATGGCAAGCCTTGCATGCGCAATTGCAGGGGTGGTTGCACAGTGCCAAGGCCTTGCCCCTCTTTGAGACCATCAGCCTGGTGGTGGAGCAAACCGGTGCAGTGCAGCGTTATCTGAACGCAGCCGCACCCCGTGAGCGCAAGCTGTTTGCCGAGCATTGGGACTGGTTAAAGGCCTGGGCCTTGGGTGTGAACAAAGGCCGCTTCCCTGGCTTGAAACAGGCCATTGCCGAAGCAGAGCGGCTTGCCCAGTACCAAGGGTCTGACGGCGATGGCGGAGCGCCCACCCCAGGTGTGTTGCGCATCATGACGGTGCACTCCGCCAAAGGGCTGGAAGCGGACCATGTCTGGTTGCTGGACGCCAACCGCACCCTGCAAGGCAGCGGCAGCGCGGCGGGCTTGCTGCTGGATTGGCCCTTGGAAAACCGATTGCCCCGGGCTGTCACCGTGATGGCCAACACCCGCAAACCCACCGCAGGGCGGGCTGCCGTGCAAGCCCTGGATGAACAGGCCTACCGCGACGAAGAAGATCACCTGCTGTACGTGGCGCTCACCCGGGCCCGGTACAGCATTCATGTCAGCGGGCGCGCACAAACCCGTGGTGCAAGCCTTGCGTGGTACGCGCGTTTGTTGCCGCATGCCAGCGGGGGTGTGCTGGCATGGCCAGTGCCTGCCACGGGGCAGATGGATTTGTTTGGTGGCGAACCTCAGGAAAGCCTTTGGCAACGCCCCGCCTGGCCGGTGCTGCATCCTTTGACCGCGCCCGTGGGCGCTGTGGTGCCTCGCATCCACAGCGCAGAGTTGCGCATGGGCACCGCTTGGCATGCCGCCATGGAGCATGTGGACGATTGGAATGGCGCAGGGTTTGAAGCCTGGTGGGCCAAGCGGCTGGTGGATTGTGAGGCCGTGTTTTTGCCTTTGAGCCCCAGCGAGCTTGGCGAGGTTCAACAGGCATGTCACACCTTGTTGCATCGCCCTGAACTGGCCATGTACCTGGCCGGTGCAACACAGCGCTGGAATGAGTTGGAATGGACACTGCCCAACGGACGTTTTTTGCGGGCCGACCGCGTGGTCTGCCATGCGGGGCAATGGGTGGTACTCGATTACAAATGGGCGGTCAATGGGCACAACTTGGCTGAGTACACCCAACAAGTGCTTGAATATGTGGCGCTTGTTGACCAAACCCTGCGTGGTGCAAGCGGGCAGGGCAACACGCAGGCTGCGCTGATTGACCGGCATGGCGAAATGCACTGGCTCACTTCGGTGTAGAATGCTCAGCAGGCGGGCCTCCCCGCATGGCGTAGCGGCCAACCTGGTCAGGTCCGGAAGGAAGCAGCCACAACCGTCAAGCCAGTGCCGGGGTTCTGGCTCGCCTCTCTATTTGGGACCCAACGCGCATGACTCAAACCGTTTCTCA
>DASUDK010000066.1:0-5248 GCA_036275655.1 Limnobacter sp.
TGGAAGACATTGAGCAGTTCATCCAGCAAGACAAGCCATCGGCTGGCGTGGTGGTGGCCAATGCGGGCTGGCACCAGGGGGTGATTGGCATATTGGCCGCGCGCATCAAAGAGCGCTTGTATCGCCCCACCATCGCCCTGGCACCCGGTGAGGATGGCTTGTGGAAGGGCAGTGGTCGGTCGGTGCCTGGTGTGCACCTGCGAGATGTGCTCGACCTGGTGAGCAAACGCTTGCCTGCGGGCAGCATGCCCAAGTTTGGCGGGCACGCCATGGCCGCTGGCCTCACGCTGCGCGAGGATGCGATTGAATCCTTCAAAACCGTGTTCGGCCAATGTGTTGAGGCCATGTACGACGCCAGCGTGCTCACCCAGGTTGTGGAAACCGACGGCTCCATTCCTGCCGACTACATTGCAGCCCACGCGGCCGATTTGCTGGACACGCAGGTGTGGGGGCAAGGCTTTCCGCCGCCCCTGTTTTGCGATGAGTTTGAGGTGCTGGAACACCGCCTGTTGAAGAACGCCCACAGCAAATACCTGCTGCGTCGCGATGGCAAGACATTCGTGGCTCTGCGTTGGCGGGCCGTGGACCCACTGCCGGCCAAAGCCCGGTTGGCCTATCGTTTCGAGCGTGACACCTTCACCGGCGGCGAGGCGGTGCAAATCATTGTGGAGCATGTGCTGTAGGGTGGTTCGGTCTGCGGTACAATAGTGGGTTATGCACACTCAGTTGTAAAACGCCATGGAAGCCGAACGCCTAAACGCCATCATCAACAAGCTCACTGACCTTGCCGACCGGGCAGGCCAGTTGCGGAGGTATCTTTGACGTCGATCGCAAAGCCGAAAGGCTCTCGGTAGTCGACGCAGAACTGGAAGACCCCCATGTTTGGGATGACCCCAAACGCGCGCAAGAGTTGGGCAAAGAAAAGAAAATGCTCGACGGGGTGGTGGTCACCATGAACAGCGTTCAATCCAACATCAAAGATGCGCAAGAGCTGGCTGAAATGGCCCAGGCCGAAGGAGATTTCGACACCCTCGAGGCCATCGAAACCGACGTGCAAGGTTACGAATCCATCATCGCGGACTTGGAATTCCGCCGCATGTTCAGCAACCCGGCAGACCCTTCCAATTGCTTCATCGACATCACAGCAGGGGCGGGCGGCACCGAGGCGCAAGACTGGGCCAGCATGTTGCTGCGCCAATACGTCAAGTATTGCGAACGCAAAGGCTTCAAGGTTGAAATCATGGAGCAGTCCGATGGCGAAGTGGCCGGTGTCAAGTCAGCCACCCTCAAAGTGGAGGGCGAGTACGCCTTTGGATACCTGCGCACAGAAACGGGCGTTCACCGCCTGGTTCGCAAGTCGCCGTTTGATTCCTCTGGCGGGCGTCACACCTCGTTTGCCTCTTTGTTTGTGTACCCTGAGGTGGACGACTCCTTTGAAATCGAGATCAACCCAGCCGATGTGCGCACCGACACCTACCGCGCCAGCGGTGCGGGCGGTCAGCACATCAACAAAACCGACTCTGCGGTGCGCCTCACCCACTTGCCCACCGGCATTGTGGTGCAATGCCAGAACGACCGCTCACAGCACCGCAACCGCGATGAAGCCTGGAGCATGCTGAAAGCCAAACTCTATGAGTTTGAAATGCGCAAACGCATGGCTGAGCAGCAGGCCTTGGAAGACACCAAGACCGATGTGGGTTGGGGTCACCAAATTCGAAGCTATGTGCTGGACAACAGCCGCATCAAAGACCTGCGCACCGGTGTGGAGATTTCCAACACCCAGCGCGTTCTGGATGGCGATCTGGATCCTTTCATTGAAGCCAGCCTGAAGCAGGGCATTTAACTCGCCGCAACCCAGCCATACAACACCCAAACACGCCTTTGCCTTGAGGCCACAGCATGAACGAGAAAAACCAGACCCCAGCCACCGACGAATTGCCCGTGGACGAAAACCAAATCATCGCCGAGCGCCGGGGCAAACTGGCGCGGCTGCGTGAACAGGGCCAGGCCTTCCCCAACGGGTTCAAACCCACACACAAGGCCGCCGATTTGCACGCGCAGTACGGCGATGTGAGCAAAGAGGAGCTCGATCCCCAATGCATCGAGGTGAGTGTGGCGGGTCGCATGATGCTTAAGCGCGTCATGGGCAAAGCGAGTTTTGCGACTGTGCAAGACGGCACCGGCCGCATCCAGTTTTACATCAACAACGACGGCGTGGGCGAACAGGCCCACAGCGAATTCAAGCACTGGGATTTGGGCGACATTGTGGCCGCCAAAGGCAAGCTCTTCAAAACCATGAAGGGCGAGTTGAGCGTGCACTGCACAGAAATTCACCTGCTGGCCAAGAGTCTGCGCCCGCTGCCTGACAAATTCCACGGCCTGGCAGATCAGGAAATGAAATACCGTCAGCGTTATGTGGATCTGATTGTCACCGAAGAAACACGCGGTACGTTTGTGGCCCGCTCCAAGGCCATGGCCTCCATCCGCAGCTTCATGGCGCAGCACGGCTTTCTGGAAGTTGAAACGCCCATGTTGCATCCCATCCCGGGTGGTGCATCGGCCAAGCCTTTCATCACCCACCACAACGCGCTGGACATGGAAATGTTTCTGCGCATTGCGCCAGAGCTTTACCTCAAGCGCCTCATCGTGGGTGGGTTTGAGCGTGTGTTCGAGATCAACCGCAACTTCCGCAATGAAGGGGTGAGCCCACGCCACAATCCAGAATTCACCATGATGGAGTTTTATGCGGCCTACTGGGATTACCGGGACCTCATGGACTTCACCGAGCAGGTGATTCAAAACGCCGCCATTCAGGCACGCGGCACAGCCACCCTAAGCTACCAGGGGCGGGAGCTGGACCTGTCCAAGCCCTTTGCAAGGTTGACGATTGTGCAGGCCATCCAGAAATACTTCCCCGAGTACACCGACGCGCAACTCAACGATGTGACAGCACTGAAAGCCGCCTTGCTCAAAAAAGGCGTGAACACCGACAAAGAGCCCGCCTTGAAAAACGCTGGCGTGGGTGCGCTTCAACTGGCCCTCTTTGAAGAAACCTCCGAGAGCCTACTCTGGGAGCCAACCTTCATCGTTGACTATCCGGTGGAAGTTTCACCGCTGGCGCGCGCCTCCGACAACAACCCGCAAATCACAGAGCGCTTCGAGTTGTTCATCACTGGCCGTGAAATTGCCAATGGCTTCTCAGAGTTGAACGACCCGGAAGACCAGGCCGAACGCTTCAAAAAGCAAGTGGAAGCCAAAGAGGCGGGGGACGACGAAGCCATGTTCTTTGATGCCGATTACATTCGCGCCCTGGAATATGGCATGCCACCCACCGGTGGATGTGGCATTGGCATTGACCGTTTGATGATGCTCATCACCGACAGCCCCAACATTCGCGACGTGATTCTATTTCCGCATTTGCGACGGGAAGACTAAGCCAGACGGTTTGGCATTCGGTGTTCAGGACCGTCCCAGCCCTTGCTCACGGATTAGGACGGTCCTCTGCTAGAAGTTGACTAAGCTTAGGCAAGTCACGGGAAAGCACATCCTCCACCTTCCACAAACCTTCTTCTCTTCTTAATTTGAGTTGAATCACCTCTTGGCTTCCCGAAACCGACAAGACCACGGTGGCCTCCGCTTGATGAGCCCCAAGCTCATTCGCCTGGACGCTAAGCACCTTCACAGCGCTGGGGTCTTGGCAATTGCACAGAGGATCGGCCGATAGCTTCCCCAATTCACCGGTGGTGCGCTGTTTGATTTGCTCCTCCCCGATGGCTTTGGACAGGGCTGCAGCGTAATACGAATCAGGTTTATCCAGCGAGGATGCTGTTGATCCATCTTGGTAGAGGGTCTCGTACATGCTTTGCAAAACACGGTTGGGATCGGGACTTGAATTGATTGATGAATCATGAAAGTGGTAGGCAATTGCAAGGCCCCCCAAGAGTAAGCCGAGATATTTGAGCTTTGCGTGCATCATTCTTCACCCTTGGAGAAACGATAAATTGCCACATCCGGCTCAGCATTTCTGTAAGTGGGGCCACCCCACATGTCTTTTTGCTTGAAATCCGAAATCCACTCTTTGCCCGTGTACATGGCAATGTGACCTTCTGGTCTTCCACCTGCAACGTTGGGAATGACGGCAATATCACCTGGGCTTGGTTTGTAGATTCTGCAGTCGGTTGGATTGATCAACACGCCATGACTCAGACGACTTTTTTTAAAGCCATGTCGACTGAGTGCTGGATCATAAAGTTTGGCCTGTCCAAGTGTTGGGCGTACTTTAACTCCCCCCGCATCCAATGCCAGTCTTACATGCAAGGCACATTTGCCTTGAGATGCGCTGTGCGCGATGCTTGAAATTTTTTTTATTGCCGCGTCAATGTCGAAAGTCATGTCAATCACCCGCCATCAAAGCGCCTAATGACATCACGAAAAGCAATTGGTGTACAAATTCTTGAGCCGGTAACCCCTTGGGGGAAGCTGCATTGGCCTAGGCTCCTGCGCGGTCTCGCTTGCGCTTTGAAGCACACCGGGGCCATGCCCCAAAGCGTGCGCCAATCTGTTATTCCCTCCCTGAGCCTGGCCATGCGTGTGGGTGGTTCGTCTTTGAAGACCCGTGGTGCGTCTTCAGAGACCCGTGGTGTGAGCCTGTTGGCCTTGGATCAGCCCGAGTATCCCTTCTTGCCCCTGGCTGTGGGTCAAACCGGGCGGGCTGCCCTGAATCGGCCAGCCAGGCATCCCACCGCGGGTCTTGCGCCGCACCGGGCCCAGGCCGGTGCAGAGGGCTTGGTGCGAGCATCCAGAAAACCTGCCCTTGCGTGCCGCAAAGGACCGGTGCCGGTCAACCGACAGGTTGCCGGCAGGGGCCGAGCCCGACCTCTTTTTGGAGGGGCGGACCCAGGCTCCTTCAGGCCCAGCAAGGGATCAACAGGTTTTCAGCGAGAAACAAGCCTCTGCTTGGCCTCGGGCCAGTAGAGAGGCCAGGCTCAGGGAGGGAATCACAGATTGGCCGTCGCAAAGGGGCATGGCCCCGGTGCGCTTCTGGGCCAGTAGAGAGGCTCGGCCTGTGGCCATAGTTGTAGCTCAGCCTCGGGCCAGTAAGGAGGCTCAGCTTGTTGTCCAAAAGACACTGCTACAGCACCGTCACCGCCACCTTCAAGGCATGCTTGCCCCCGCCGTGCACCACGCCCCGCATTGGCGGAACATCGGCATAATCTCGCCCCACCGCCACGGTCACATACCGCGTGTC
>DASUDK010000067.1:0-3496 GCA_036275655.1 Limnobacter sp.
CGGCTTTGGCAAGCTGGCCAGCGGTTTCAACATGCTCGATCCCATCAAGGCGACCATTGTGAACCCGGGCTTGGATGTGAATGGTCAGTTCTCCGATTCAGGCATTCCTGCGTCGATTGTGACCAAGTACCTGGCCGAACACGGTGTGATTGTCGAAAAAACCGGCCTGTATTCGTTCTTCATCATGTTCACCATCGGCATCACAAAGGGCCGCTGGAACACCCTCGTGACCGCTTTGCAGCAGTTCAAGGACGACTACGACAAGAACCAACCTCTGTGGCGCGTGATTCCCGAGTTTTGCCAAGCGCACCCTCGCTATGAACGTGTGGGGCTGCGTGACTTGTGTCAAAAAATTCACGACATGTACCGCAAAAAAGATGTGGCGCGCCTCACCACCGAGATGTACTTGTCAGACATGCAGCCCGCCATGGTGCCCGCCGAAGCCTACGCCAAGGTTGCGCACCGCGAAATTCAGCGGGTGCCCATCGACGAACTGGAAGGTCGCATCACCTCTGCGCTGCTCACGCCTTACCCGCCGGGCATCCCGTTGCTTATTCCAGGTGAAAAGTTCAATGCGACCATTGTGGATTACCTGCGCTTTGCGCGGGATTTCAACAAACAGTTCCCGGGATTCGAAACCGACATCCACGGCTTGGTGGAAGAAGAAGACGAGCAGGGGAATGTGTCGTTCTATGTGGATTGTGTGAAGGAGTAACTGCCAGCCAGTCGAGGACTTTCAAGCCCTCACTTCACGGCAATTGCAAAGTCTGCAAGGCCTGTTGCAAATCCTGCCACAGGTCTTCCACATTTTCCAGGCCGATGGCCAATCGCAAAATCGGCCCCGGTTCACACCCAAGCGCTTGAGCAAGTTGTTGTCGGCGCGCTTGCGGGATGTTCACCACCAAAGCAAGGCTCTCTGGTCCACCCCAAGAGTAGGCAATTTCGAAAAGTTTCAGGGCATCGACCACTTGGCAAGCCTGTGCGTCGGTGTAAATATCGTTCAGCACCACCGAAAATATACTGGCACTCCCCGTGAACAATTGCTTGAAATTCGAATGGCCTGGGCAATTTGGCACAGCAGGATGCAGCACGGTGGCCACGGCAGGATGGGATTCCAGCCGCCTTGCCAGTTCAAGCGCCTGTTTGCCCTGGTGTTCAAAACGCAGGGGCAATGTGAGCAATCCGCGCAACACCAGGCTGCAATCATCGGGCCCAACGCCCAAGCCAAACACGCGGTTGCGCCGCTCCACATCAGCAAAAGCTTGCGTGTTGTTGGCCAGCACGGCGCCCATCAGCACGTCGGCATGGCCACATTGGTACTTGGTGAGCGCCTGCACGCTGTAATCAAAACCGTGTTCAAAGGGTTTGAATACCAGACCCGCGGACCAGGTGTTGTCGATTCCAGCGCGAGCCCCATGGGCATGTGCCAGCTCCACAATCGCTTGCAAATCGGGCACCTCAAAAGTGAGTGAGCCTGGCGCCTCTGTCCAAATGAGCTTTGTATTGGGCTGCAAAGCCGCTTTCACGCTGGCCACATTGCAGGGGTCGTATTCACCGAAGGCCACACCGTAATCGGTTTGCAACTGGCGTGCCAGCGTTTGCACTGGGCCATACACATTGCCCGGGATCAGCCAGTGGTCACCGTGCTTCAGGCAAGCTGTGGCGACCAAGGTGATGGCGGCCAGCCCAGAAGGGCAGACCAGCGCATGCTTGGCCCCCTCAATGTGCGCCAGTTGCTGTGCCAAGGTGTATTGCGTGGGGTTGCCGTGCAAGCCGTAGCTGTAATCCAGCCCCAGCGCGTCCACATGGGCCCGCTGGGCGGCGGTGTTTTCAAAAAAGGTGCTGGACCCCCGGTACACCGGCACTGCCTGGCCTTGAAAGCCCTCGGCATCGGCTTGGGTGGCGTGCACCAGCTTGGTCGACAGGTTCAGCGCACGATCGTCTGGTCCAAAAGTGCTCATAGGTTTTTGATCAACACCTGAGACTTGCGGCTCCAGTCGTACAGGCGTTTGCGTTCGATGGGCAGCTTGTCCACATCGCCCACCACAAAGCCGCGCTTGATGAAAAAGTGCGAGGTTTGTGTGGTGAGCACAAACAGCTTTTTGATGCCCTGTTTGCGCGCATCGTGCTCAACTTTTTTGAGCAGGCGTTCACCATCTCCCGTGCCTTGCCACGAGGGGTGCACCACCAGGCAGGCCAACTCGGCCAAGCCTTCTTTTGCGTAGGGGTAAAGTGCCGCACAGCCCCACAAAATGCCGTCGTGCTCCAGCACAATGAAGTGCTCAATGTCGCGCTCAATGCGGTCCAGGCTGCGGCGCACCAAGGTGCCGTCGTGCTCTAGCGGCTCAATCAATTGCTTGATGCCGCCTGCATCATCCAGCGTGGCGTGGCGTAAGCTCTCCAGATTGGCTTCCGACACCATCGTGCCCACACCGTCGTGAGAGAACAATTCCAGCAACACACCGCCATCCAAATTCAATGGCACGATGTGCGCTCGGCCCACGCCGCCCTGAACCGCCAGCACACAACACTCCAGGTAATCTTTGGTCAGTTCATTCAGGCCCTCACCGCGAAGCAATTCGCGTGCTCGGTCCAACTCCAGTTCTTCAAGCAACTTGCCGCTTTTGTCAAACACACCATCGATCTGCGTCACAAAAATGAGTTTGTCCGCTTTGATGGCCCGGGCTGTGCTGGTGGCCACATCTTCCATGGTCAGATTAAATGCCTCGCCGGTGGGCGAGAAACCCAGGGTGGACATCAACACAATGGCACTGCTGTTCAGGCTCATTTGGATGGCGGTCACGTCGACCTTGCGCACCAAACCAGTGTGTTGCAAGTCAACGCCCTCCAGGATGCCCATGGGGCGGGCTGTGATGAAATTGCCAGACACCACCCGCATCGCCGAGTGGGCCATGGGCGTGTTGGGCAGGCCTTGTGAAAAGGCCGCTTCAATGTCCAGCCGAAGTTCACCCGCCGCCTCTTTGGCACACTCCAGGGCGCCTTTGTCGGTGATGCGCCAACCCTTGTGGAATTGCGGTTGAATATTGCGCAGGGCCAGCTGCTCTTCCACCTGAGGGCGCGAGCCACACACCAACACAATGCGCATGCCCATGGCGTGCAACAGCGACAGATCTTGCGCCAGTGAATTGAGATAACCCTGATAGGCCAGTTCACCATCGACCGCCACCACAAAGGTTTTGCCCCGAAATGCATGAATGTACGGGGCCACCCGTCGCAACCACTCCACGAAGGTCTGGGTGCTGTCCACGGCGTCTTCAGGAATGGGGGTGTTGCTCATTGGCTGGCTCTTAGGGTGCTCTTGCGGTGTATGGGGTGGATCAAAGTGAGGCTATGCAGAACGGCACACATGTAGCCGCGCTGCATTGATTATAATTTCTGGGCCCGCGCAGTCCAGTGCTGCAACCGGCCTTGGCCCGGATTTTGAGTCAATCGCCCACTTTTTCACCCTTTTTGTGGTTCAGTTGTGTCCTTAAAA
>DASUDK010000068.1:0-47195 GCA_036275655.1 Limnobacter sp.
CACGTGGCGTGTGGCGGGTTCATCAAAGGTGGAGGCAATCACTTCACCACGCACGCTGCGCTGCATTTCGGTCACTTCTTCGGGACGCTCATCAATCAGCAAAACAATCAGCGTGATGTCGGGGTGATTGGCGGTGATGGCATGGGCCACGTGTTGCAACATCACGGTTTTGCCAGATTTTGGTGGGGCCACCAGCAAACCTCGCTGGCCTTTCCCGATGGGGGCGACCATGTCGATGATTCGGCCGGTGTTGTTTTCTTCGCCGCGCATCTCTCGCTCCAGCTTCAGGGGCTGGTTGGGGTGCAGGGGTGTTAAGTTCTCAAACAGAATTTTGTGTTTGCTGGCTTCGGGGGCTTCGCCATTGACCTTGTCCACCTTCACCAGCGCAAAGTAACGCTCGCCATCTTTTGGGGTGCGCACTTCACCTTCAATGCTGTCGCCAGTGTGCAGGTTGAACCTGCGAATCTGGCTGGGCGAAATGTAAATGTCGTCTGGGCTGGCCAGGTAGCTGGTTTCGGGGGAGCGTAAAAATCCAAATCCATCTGGCAGCACTTCCAGCACGCCATCACCAAAAATCTGCTCGCCGTTTTTGGCGCGCTTTTTGAGGATTGCAAACATCAATTCCTGTTTGCGCAAACGGTTGGCGTTTTCAATCTCCAGGCCCGAGGCCATTTCGAGCAGGGCAGAGACGTGTAGGGTTTTTAGTTCAGATAAATACATGGTTCTGTGATTTTTAGCCTGGCGAACGCCAATGGTGAATTTCAGGAATGTGGGGAAAAACTGCGGATTTGGATGTTGAAAGCCCGGCGAGTGCCGGGCTCGGTACCACTAGTATATTACAGATGGCTCTCTAGGAAAGCAGCCAATTGCGATTTGGACAGCGCGCCCACCTTGGTGGCCACCACAGCGCCGTTTTTAAACAACATCAGGGTTGGAATTCCACGAATGCCATACTTGGCTGGGGTCTCGGAGTTTTCGTCCACATTCATCTTGGCGATCTGAACTTTGCCTTTGTACTCTGCAGACATTTCGTCCAGGATGGGGGCGATCATCTTGCAGGGGCCGCACCACTCTGCCCAGTAATCGACCAGCACAGGGCCATCGGTCTTCAGTACATCGCTGTCAAAAGAAGCGTCGCTGACATGTTTGATGAGGTCACTGCTCATTGAAAAGAATCCTTAATAAAGTGCTACTCTGGATGTTACAGCGAAAATGAAGCCAAATACAAACCAGCCTCTGTTACCGTACACCTAAACTGTGGACATTTTTCCCGAATTCAAGGCCCATGCCTAATCCGTCTGAAATCCCGGAGGGCGCACGCAGCAGCTCACCTTTGGAAGATGCGCTCGTGTGGGTTCAAAGCCAGGGCATCGACCTGGAACGCGTGCTGTGGCTCATGCCCCGCATCGAGGCGGCTGTCGAATTCAAACGCCTCTATGCCCTTAAGCAAGGCGTTGGTCGACCATGCATTTCCCCCAAGGTACAAACCGCCGATCGCTTGAGCCAGCCGCGCGCCGTGCTGCCTTGGTTGCATTTGCACACCGAGCTGGTCGGCTTGCTGGCGCAGCAGCCCGCACTGGCCGGGGCCCTGGGGGGCGAGCCTTTGTGGGCTCTGGCGCAGGAATACCTGGAGCTGGCCATGCGCTTGGTGTTGCTCAAATCAAGCCAGCCCCTGGCTTGGCAGGATTACCTGGCATCCAACCGTTTTTCTGCTGAAGAAGCCGCCGTGGTGACCCACATTGCCCACACATTTGAGCAAGACCTGCTGCATTTGCTGCCCACAGCCACACACCCTGCGCATGCGCTGGACTGCATTGTTTGGTTTGACGATGCGGAGGCTTTGCCCGCCCTGTGGTTGAAAATCACCTACCCGGACTTGCCAGTGCATCGGGTGGTCTTGCCCAACACCGAGGGTCCTCAGCCGTGGCGTGAGGTGCTTGAAGTGGTTCATGCGGGCAGGGTGGAAGCCCGCTTGTGTGTGGCGCCTGACGAAACCACGCAAGCTCAGCAAGCCGCCTGGCAAATCATGCAGTGGTTGCAGGAAAACCCCGACGAAGAGATTGCAGTGGCGGTGCTGGACCGCGTAGCCGCCCGCAGGCTGATCCCCGTGCTGGCCGCGCAGGGGGTGCGTGTGGATGATCGCACCGGTTGGCGTTTGTCCACCGCGAGCGTGGCGGGTTGGCTGGACGCCCTATTGCAACAGCATGCTGACATCGGGCAGGTGCTTCAATTTCCGCACCCCTTCACCGGTGAGCCCATGGTGGGGGCGCAGCCTTGGGCCAAAGTGGGCAAACACACCCTGAGCCAATGGGCCACAGCCGTGTTGGACATGCTCCAGCACCGTGGCTTGGTGCCGGCACTTGAAGGCGATGAAGCAGGGCGCATCGTCTTGTTGGGTCTGGCCGAGATGGGGCAGGTGCCAGGCCAGGCCGCCTTGGATGCACAAGGTTTTTTGTCGGCCTGGCGGTATTGGGCTGAGCAAGAGCGCTTCCGGCCCGAGGATGTTCAAAGCCCGGTGCGCATGGTGCCACTGCTCTCCACCCGCTTGCGCACTTTTGGGCGTGCAGTTGTGCTTGGCTGTGCCCAATCGCATCTCAAAGAAAGTCCGCCCGGCTTGTTGCCCCCCAGTGTGGCCCGCGAGCTTGGGTTTGCAGGCCCCAACATTCAGCGGATCCAAAAGCTGTCGGCCTTGCACGCGCTACTGATAAACACCCGCAGAGTCACGTTGTTGCATGCTGCAAATGCCAATGGCAAAGCAGAAACCTTGCTGCCCGAACTGCAATGGCTTGAACTGTTGTTGGTGCAGGCCGGGTTGGATTGGCGTGTACCCATGCCCTGCCTGGCCTTGCCCGTTGAGCCCACGCAAACCCCAGCGTTGGCCCTGCAGGCGTTGGCAGGCGGGCACTCCACCCCCGCCTCCCTGCGTGTCACTGCCCTGGACGACTGGGCGGCCTGCCCACTGCGTTTTGGCTTGAAGCACGCCATGCCATGGCCCGTGCAAATCGAGCCTGGGCTGCCCTCGTTTGAACGGCTTCGGGGCACCTACGTGCACCGGGTGCTGGAACACAGCGCACGCCATATGCAGCATGTAAAAGCGGCGGATTTGCAAGCCTGGCAAGCCACGCTATTGCAGCAAAGCCAGACCGTGTGGAAGGCCATGCCGCTGGAGGAGCAAGCGGTGCTTCATCCTTTTGTGGCCCCTTTTGAGCGCCTCATTCCGCGCATCGCAGGGCGACTCATGGCGCGCGCCATGGACGGTTGGCAATTTCAAGATGCCGAAGTGAAAGTGCCCGGCCAACTGGATTTGCCCAAACTCGCCCGCAGCATTGCCCTGCATGGGCGAGTGGACCGCCTGGATCGCCGTGGGTCGGCCTTGCACATCAGCGACATCAAGTTCAAGCACCCCAGGCTGTTGCGCAAGTTGGCTGATGAGCCGCTCACAGCCCCGCAACTGCCGGCCTACCAGGCCATGTTGAATGCGCCCGATGCGCAGCTCAGTTTTTTGGGCATTCACCAAGACAAAGTGGAGTGGGTGGACTTTGCCCCCCTGGACCCAGCCTGGCTTGCACAAGGATTTGCCAGTTGGGGGGAGGTGTTGATGGCCCAATTGCAACTGGATCTGGCGCAGTTTTTTTCTGGTGCCGTGCCCTGGCAAGCAAGGCCCGGGGATGCATGTGCCTACTGCGATGTGTATGGCATTTGCAGACCCGGTGCGGTGCGTTGGCCCGAGCCCAGCGCCGAAGAGGAGGACGCATGAGCCCTCCAGCCACTCCAAACACCCAGAGCGACCGCCTGGCCTGGACCGCACTGGCCTGCGACCCACAGCGCAGCATTGTGGTGGAAGCCTGTGCCGGCAGCGGCAAAACTTGGTTGCTCACCGCGCGCCTGTTCCGGCTGCTGTTGGCTGGGGCCCGGCCCGAGCACATCCTGGCCATCACCTTCACCCGCAAGGCAGCCGAAGAAATGCAGGGCCGACTCCATGAATTGCTGCAAGCGTGTGCGTTGGCCAACCCTGCACAGCTTGCGCAACTGCTTGCAGAGCGTGGGGCGCCGGTGGACGCAAACACACAGGCCCGTGCGCGGGCACTCGCCGGTGAGGTGCTCACCAGCCCGCGCGGCGTCACCATCAACACATTCCATGGGTGGTTCACCTCCCTGTGTCAGTTGGCACCGCTCTCCAGTGGGTTTTCTCGCCAAAGTGAGCCCACCGAGCAAACCGACTTCTGGATGGATCAAGCCATTGCGGGGCTCACCCGGCAAGCGCTGGAGCAATCGCACACCGATGCGCAGTGCCTGGCCGCTTTGAACACCTTGGCCGATCACCTCGGGCGGGAAGGGCAGCACAAGGTGCTCAAGGAAGCGCTTGGCAACCGCGTGGCTTGCACCTTGGTGCACAACAACCCCGCCGCGCCTCGCTTGGCAGAGGTGTTTGACCTGTTGCCCACCCAACACTGGCCCCAGGCGCATGTGCAAAGTGGGCAATGGAAGGCGCCATGTTTGCAATTGGCCCGTGCTTTGGCCTTGGGCACCCCGGCACAACAAGCCGCTGCAAGTGCGTTAGAGGGCCTGTGCAGTGCGGCCTGCGCAGACTCGCCGTCGGCCTTGGGTGTGTTTGATTCTTTGTGCGAATTTTTTCTCAAGGCCGATGGTCAGCCTCGCACCGGGCCTCCTTTCAAAGTCACCAAAGGCCAATTGGCTCGGGCCGACTTTGACGAGGCGGTGTTTCAAGCCACCCTGGCCGATGTTCAGGATGGCTTGGCGCGCGCCCAGCACAAGGCACGCGATCAAATTGACTTGGCTTGCACCGAGGCATTGAATTTGCTTTTGCCCGCTTTGTTTGCGCGTTACCAAACCCTCAAGAACGAGCAGGGCTTGTGTGACTTTGATGACCTGGAGGCCACCGCACTCGGGCTGATGATGCAAGACGAACAGCGGGCCTACATGCTGCAAAAACTGGATGCCCGCGTGCGCCATTTGTTGGTGGACGAGTTTCAGGACACCAACCCGGTGCAGTGGAGCATATTGCGCCACTGGTTGGAAGACTATGGTGATGTGGACAAGCCCAGCGTGTTTTTGGTGGGCGATCCCAAACAGTCCATCTACCGTTTCCGGCGGGCGGAATCCCGGCTCTTTGAGCAGGCCAAGCAATGGTTGAAAGCCAATTTCGGCGCGTACGATTTGTATTCCGATGACACACGCCGCTGCTCGCCGCAGGTGGTGGATGTGGTCAATGCTGTGTTTGCACCTGGCCTGGTTAAGGGTCAAACCCCGTTTCGCCCCCATGGCAGCCTGGCCAAGCCCCTGCCCAAACCATGGCCCGCACTCAACCTGTATCCCTTGGTTTCGGAGGACGATCCCCATTCTGAAGCGCAGCGTTGTGTGCACACTTTGCAGACCTGGCTCCGAGAAAAACGCATTGAAGGATTGCACCAAGTGTTGGTGCTCATTCAGGCCCATGGCAGCGCCGTGCCGCTGACCCAAGCGCTGCGCGAGGCCGATCTGCCTTACACCGTGAAAGACAAAGGCGAACGTTATGCCTCGGTGGTGTGGGACGACACGCTGGCCCTGCTGCGCTTCCTGGATTGCCCCAGCCAGTCAATCGCCTTGTTGCAACTGTTGCGCAGCCCGCTGATTGGGCTCTCGGTGGCCCATATTCAGCAACTGATGCAGGCTGGGCATGCGAACCAAAGCCCGCATGTGTGGCACACCGTGAGTGCCCTGGCCCAGCAGGGTGAGGCGCCATGGCACGCCCTGCATGCGCAATTGCAAGGGTGGTTACACAGTGCCAAAGCCTTGCCCCTCTTTGAGACCATCAGCTTGGTGGTTGAGCAAACGGGGGCGGTGCAGCGGTATTTGAATGCCGCCGCACCCCGAGAGCGCAAGCTGTTTGCCGAGCATTGGGATTGGTTAAAGGCCTGGGCCTTGGGTGTGAACAAAGGCCGCTTCCCTGGTTTGAAACAGGCCATTGCGGAAGCAGAGCGGCTGGCCCAGTACCAAGGGTCTGATGGCGATGGGGGGGCACCCACCCCCGGTGTGTTGCGCATCATGACGGTGCACTCCGCCAAAGGGCTGGAGGCTGACCATGTGTGGCTGCTAGACGCCAACCGCACCCTGCAAGGCAGCGGCAGCGCAGCGGGCTTGCTGCTGGATTGGCCCTTGCAAGACCGATTGCCCAGGGCAGTCACCGTGATGGCCAACACCCGAAAGCCCACAGCGGGGCGGGCCGCTGTGCAGGCCCTGGATGAACAGGCCTACCGCGACGAAGAAGATCATCTGCTGTATGTGGCGCTTACTCGGGCCAGGCACAGCATTCATGTCAGCGGGCGCGCACAAACCCGTGGTGCAAGCCTTGCGTGGTATGCGCGTTTGTTGCCGCACGCCGGCGGTGGTGTGCTGGCATGGCCAGTGCTTGCCACGGGGCAGATGGATTTGTTTGGTGGCGAACCCCAGGAAAGCCTTTGGCAACGCCCCGCTTGGCCCAATCCACCCACTTTGGCTGCGCCTGTGGGGGCTGTGGTGCCTCGCATCCACAGCGCGGAGCTGCGCATGGGCACCGCCTGGCATGCCGCCATGGAGCATGTGGACGATTGGGATGGCCGTGGGTTTGAGGCTTGGTGGGCCAAGCGGTTGGTGGATTGTGAGGCCGTGTTTTTGCCCTTGAGTCCCGGCGAGCTTGGCGAGGTTCAACAGGCATGCCACACCCTGTTGCATCGCACCGAACTCTCCATGTACCTGGCTGGTGCAACACAGCGCTGGAATGAGTTGGAATGGACACTGCCCAATGGACGTTTTTTGCGGGCCGACCGCGTGGTATGCCATGCGGGGCAATGGGTGGTGCTCGATTACAAATGGGCTGTGAATGCCCACAACCTGGCTGGGTACACTCAACAAGTGCTTGAATATGTGGCGCTTGTTGACCAAACCCTGCGTGGTGCAAGCGGGCAGGGCAACACGCAGGCTGCGCTGATTGACCGGCATGGCGAAATGCACTGGCTCACTTCGGTGTAGAATGCTCGCAGGCGGGCCTCCCCGCATGGCGTAGCGGCCAACCTGGTCAGGTCCGGAAGGAAGCAGCCACAACCGTCAAGCCAGTGCCGGGGTTCTGGCTCGCCTCTCTATTTGGGACCCGACGCGCATGACTCAAACCGTTTCTCAAGCACTGGCCCGCAAATGGCGCCCGCGCGATTTTGATTCGCTGGTGGGCCAGGCGCATGTGGTCAAAGCCTTGTCCCACGCGCTGGACAATCAACGCCTTCACCACGCCTACCTGTTCACCGGCACACGGGGTGTGGGCAAAACGACCATTGCACGCATCATGGCCAAAGCGGTCAACTGCGAGCAAGGCATTTCTAAAACCCCCTGTGGCGTTTGCCAGGCTTGCCAAGAAATAGCGCAAGGCCGGTTTGTGGATTTGCTCGAGGTGGATGCGGCCACCAACACCCGCGTGGACGAAATGCGCGCCCTGCTGGAAAACGCCATGTATGCACCCACGGCAGGCCGTTACAAGGTCTACGTGATTGACGAAGTGCACATGCTGTCCACCAGCGCGTTCAACGCCATGCTCAAAACGCTGGAAGAGCCGCCAGGCCATGTGCTGTTTATTTTGGCCACCACCGATCCCCAAAAAATTCCTCCCACGGTGCTGTCGCGCTGCTTGCAGTTTGCTTTGCGGCAATTGCCCCCCGATCAATTGGCGGATCACCTGGGGCATATTTTGTCCGAAGAAAACATTGCCCACGAGCCCGGTGCTTTGCGGCTCCTGGCCAAAGCGGCCCGTGGCAGTGTGCGCGATGCCCTGTCGCTCACCGACCAAGCGATTGCCTACAGTGCAGGCCAGGTCACCGAGGCCACGGTGCGCACCATGCTGGGCGCGGTGGATCAACAGGTGGTGCACCAAATTTTGCAAGCGCTGGCCCAGGGAGACGGCAAAGCACTGTTGGAGTTGAGCAGGGCACTGGAAGTGGCCAGTGCGCCGTTTGCAGCCATTCTGGACGAACTTGCCGCCATCAGCTACCGCTTGTCGGTGGCCCATTTTGCAGGTGGGCTGGACGAATCTGACCCCGACCAGGCCGCATTGGCGAGCTTGCAAGGCAGTTTTAACCCCGAAACCCTGCAACTGTTTTACCAAATTGCCACCCATGCTCGGGCCGAGTTGCACCTGGCGCCCGAAGAATCCATTGGCTTTTCCATGGCCCTGGTGCGCATGCGGGCCTTCAAGCCGGGGGGGCAGGGGGTGCCCGTGGCACCATCGACTCCAGCAACCCCTGCGTCGGCTGTGCCGTTGCGCCCAAGTACTGCGCCCGTGATGACTGCACCTGCCCAGCAGCCTGCGCCTCAACCCAGCCCAAGTGCCACCCAGGCTTTGGCTCCCAGCCCGTCCAGGGCCGTTGCACCAGTAAAAACGGCCTCCGCATTTTCAAGTCAAGCCGAACTTCCCAGCGCCGCCAACTGGCCACAAGTGTCCCAGTCTATTCCCGCCAAAGGCTTGGTGCGGCAGGCCTTGGTGCAAGCCGAGCTGGTACAGGCCAACCGCAATGGGGAGGTGTTGGCCATTGTGCTGCGCACGGCCATCAAGCCTTACACCGAGCCCAGCATGGTGAGCCGCCTGGAGGCCTTGCTCGCAGCGCACTACCAGTGCACTGTCAAACTGCAAATGCAGTTTGGAGAAGCACAGCAAACGGCCCATGCCGTTCAAACCGAGAATCGCCGTCAGGCCTTGGTGGGTGCCAAACAAGCCTTGCAGGGTGATTCTTTTTTGAATGACATCCAGAACCTGATGGGGGCCACCGTGGTCTCAGGGTCTGAACGAAGCCTCAAAGACACAGGCCCCGCCGACGTATAACAGGAGAAGCGCAACATGAACATGATGAAAGGCCAATTGGCCGGCCTGATGAAGCAGGCCCAGCAAATGCAGGAAAAAATGGCCAAAATGCAGGCCGAAATCGCAGCCCTGGAGGTAGAAGGCCAGTCTGGCGGTGGTTTGGTCAAGGTGCTCATGACCTGCAAACACGATGTGAAGCGCGTCAACATCGACCCCAGCTTGCTGGCCGATGACAAAGACATGCTCGAAGATTTGGTGGCTGCGGCGTTCAATGACGCCGTGCGCAAGGCCGAGAGCCTGATGCAGGAAAGAATGGCCTCCGTCACGGCGGGCTTTCCCATGCCACCTGGCTTTAAAATGCCCTTCTGATGACCCGCTCGGTGCCCGATGCATTTGAAGGCCTGGATCCCCTGGTGGATCTGGTCCAGGCCTTCAAACGCCTGCCCGGCGTGGGCCCCAAATCGGCCCAACGGCTCGCTTTTCATCTGCTTCAAAATGACCGACAGGCCGCCACGGCATTGGGCCAATCCCTGCTCAAGGCAGTCACAGAAATACAGCACTGCGCACGATGCAACAATTTTAGCCACAGCGATGTGTGTTCCATTTGCAGCGACACACGGCGCAATCCGCGCCTGCTGTGCGTGGTAGAAACACCGGCTGACCTGGCCGCCATTGAGAACACCCAAACTTACCGTGGCTTTTACTATGTGTTGATGGGGCGCGCCTCTCCGCTGGATGGCGTGCATCCCGAGTCGCTGGACTGGCCCAAGCTCAGCCAGCGCCTGGGCGAGGCCGAGGTGAGCGAGGTGATTTTGGCCACCAATTTCACCAACGAAGGCGAGGCCACGGCGGTGTTTTTAACCGATCGAATTCGCCGCCTTGGCTTGAAAGTGAGCCGCCTTGCGCGAGGTGTGCCTTTGGGCGGCGAGCTGGAATACACCGACCCCAGCACCGTGGCCCGCGCACTGCTGGACCGACGCCCCTTGGGCAACGACCTCGATTTTTAAAATACCAGTCCCATGTTAGAACACACCCCTGATGCGCCCCACACCGCGCCGCCCCAAGGTCCGTTGGCGGGTCTTCGTGTGCTGGAGCTTGGCACCCTCATTGCAGGCCCTTTTGCCAGTCGCATGCTGGGTGAGTTTGGTGCCGAGATCATCAAAGTAGAAACCCCGGGCAGTGGCGACCCCATCCGCACTTGGCGGGTGATGCACGAGGGCAATTCCCTGTGGTGGGCGGTGCAGGCCCGCAACAAGAAGTCCATCACCCTGAACCTCAAGCACGCCGAAGGCCTGAAGGTGCTGCGGGATTTGCTTGCCAGCACCGATATTTTGGTGGAGAACTTTCGCCCCGGGCAACTTGAAAAGTGGGGGCTGGGGCCCGACGAATTGCAGGCAATCAACCCCGGTTTGATTGTGGTGCGTTTAAGCGGTTACGGCCAGAGTGGCCCCTACAAAGATCGCCCCGGCTTTGGTGCCATTGCCGAGTCCATGGGTGGAATGCGTTTTTTGAGCGGCGATGTGGATCGTCCGCCCGTGCGCGTGGGCATTTCGATTGGCGACTCGCTGGCGGGTTTGCATGCGGTGATTGGCGCGCTCATGGCTTTGCAACATCGCAACAAAACAGGCAAGGGCCAGGTGGTGGATGTGGCGCTCTACGAGTCGGTGTTCAACATGATGGAAAGCCTGCTGCCCGAGTACGACTTTGCCGGTGTGGTGCGCAAGCGCAGTGGGGCAAGCCTGCCGGGGATTGTGCCGTCCAACACCTACACCTGCCAATGTGGGGGTTACATTGTGATTGGTGGCAATGGCGACGCCATTTTTAAACGCTTGATGCAAGCGATTGGCCGCAGCGATTTTGCCAACAACCCTGAGATGGCGAGCAACGACGGCCGTGTGCGCCACACCGAGTTGATCGACACCACGATTGCAGCGTGGTGCGCCCAACGCCCGATTGACGACGCCTTGGCCGTGTTGCAAGCCGCCGATGTGCCGGCCAGCAAAATCTATAGCATTGAAGACATTGTGCGCGACCCGCAATTTGCAGCCCGCAACATGATTGAAACGCATGCCTTTGGCGAAGGCACATTGAAAGTGCCAGGCATTGTGCCCAAGTTGAGCGAGACGCCAGGTCAAACCCGCTGGTTGGGCCCGGCCTTGGGCGAGCACACCGACGCGGTGCTGCAAGCGCTGGGCTACAGCCTGGAGGCCATTGCCAACTTGCGCCAGCAGGGGGCCATTTAAGCCTGCAACAGGCCGTCCAGGGTGATGGAGTCTTTCACAAAGGCGCGAATGCCCTCAGCCAGTTTTTCTGTGGCCATGGCGTCGGCATTCAATTCATACCGAAACGCGGCTTCACCATCTGGGAACTGCTCGCGTGTTTGAGCCAGTGCCCATGGTGTGTTCAAGTCCACTTGCAGTGGTGTTTGCTCTGCCTGCAACTCGGCCAACAGCTCGGGGCTGATGGTGAGCAAATCACAGCCCGCCAACGCTTTGATTTGGCCGGCGTTTCTAAAGCTGGCCCCCATCACTTCGGTGCGAATACCGTTCTGCTTGTAATACGCATAAATGCGCCGCACCGATTGAACGCCAGGGTCGTTGACACCGGCGCGCGCAGCCTCGTCCCATTGTGCTCCGGCCGATTTTTTGTACCAATCGTAGATGCGCCCCACAAACGGGGAAATGAGTTGCACACCCGCCTTGGCACAGGCATGGGCTTGGATGGGTGCGAACAGCAGCGTGAGGTTGCAATGGATGCCTTCTTGTTCCAACACGCGTGCAGCTTGGATGCCCTCCCAAGTCGAGGCGATTTTGATCAGCAGGCGTTTTTCGGTGTCTATGCCTTCGGCTTTGTACAGGGCAACAATCCGCCTGGCCCGCTCCATGGTCGCCTGGGTGTCGAAGGACAAGCGGGCGTCCACTTCGGTGGAAACGCGGCCAGGGATGATGTTCAAAATTTGGCAACCAAAAGCCACGAGCAGCCTGTCGGTTTGCAGTGCAAGGGACTCCGCACCATGCGTCTGTTTTACACGTGTCATCAATGGCTGGTATTCGACCTTTTGCACCGCTTTCAAAATAAGGGACGGATTGGTGGTGGCATCTTGCGGCAAAAAAGCCGCCATGGCCTGAAAGTCGCCGGTGTCCGCCACCACGGTGGTGGCCGCTTTGAGTTGTTCTAAGGTGTTGCGCATGCTGAGAGGTTGCAAAAATTCAACGTTAACCCCCCCAGTATAGGTGTTTTAAGATGCCGGTACGCGCATTCGCAGGGTATGCTTGATTCACAAGTTTCAAATAAAACATCAAGGGATACCCGCCATGTACACACACAGCGCGCTCTTGGAGCAGCCACTGATTGATGAT
Organism: Limnobacter sp.; assembly: GCA_036275655.1. Taxonomy (GTDB): domain Bacteria; phylum Pseudomonadota; class Gammaproteobacteria; order Burkholderiales; family Burkholderiaceae_B; genus Limnobacter. Next base: position 12,181 of record DASUDK010000068.1, read on the forward strand.
GACCAATGGGGGCGTTTGCGCTCCGAGTTGGGGATGGAAATGCTTCAGGATTTTGCGCTGGAGTTTTTTGAGGAAACGCGCGAGATGTGGTTTGCTGATGGGTTTGATCCTTTCGCGATGGAAGACAAAGCATTCAAGTCAATGGCGCATCGCAGTGCAGGTGCGGCAGGCACCATCGGCTTTAAGCGCTTGCGGTTTGCTTTCTTGTGCATGGAGCACAACCCCATGGGCGAGTCCACCCCGGCATTTTTGCAGGCGATGCGTGCAGTGTTCGAAGACACTTGTGCATGGGTCAACACGCAGGCCTCCTGATTGAGCATGAGACATTCTCCGTACAAAGCATCGGCACTGTTTGGCTTGGGTGTGTGTGTGGCTGCCCTGGGCGCGGCCTTGTATTTGCAAATCACCAAGGGCTGGTTTCCGTGCCCGCTTTGCATCGTGCAGCGCTATGGATATTTGCTTGCAGGATTTGGCTTTTTAGGGCTTGCTTGGTCGGCACCCCGCTCGGTGCTGTCCGCTTTGTTTGGCCTGTTCGCATTGGCGGGTTTTGCTGGGGGGGTGGCCACCGCAGGCTACCATGTGTGGGTGCTTGCAAATCCGCTACAAACTTGCGGGGTTGACCCGCTTCAAATCCAGTTGAATGCCTTGCCTTGGGTGAGTGCATGGCCAGACATGTTCATGGCAGATGGCTTGTGCACCGAGGAGTACCCACCATTGTTTGGGCTCTCCATCCCGATGTGGAGCGGCGTGGGCTTTTTGGTGTTGGGCGGTGTCTTGTTGCGCGTGCTGCGCGCCAAGCGGCTTTCTAGACGCTCATGGTGAGTGGGTTGGCCAGGCTGATCCAGCCCTCATGGCGCGTGTGTGTTGTTTTCTTCTCCAGGTTTTCCATGTAGGCCAGCAGGGTGCCCAAGGCATCCATGCTGCCATCCAAGCCACTTTGGCGCACGGCTTGCACCAGGGTCGCCAGGGCATCGTCCAGCGGTGCCACGTCCTTGTCTTGGCAATTCACAGACTGAATCTCGACCACTTCGGCAGGAAATCTCTCAAAGGGGGCTGTGGCGCGCAGTTCTATGGTTTGCATGATGCTTACTCGTTTGGGGCTGTCATGAGTGCCAATGTCGCATTTTTGTGCTGCCCCCCAATCCGCGATTAGGCCTCTTTTTTTTGACCAGTTCGCCTTATCCCCTGTTTTGGGGCCACCAGACGGGCGATCTTGAGCGCATGCATCTGGCCGTCATACCGCTTGTTCACCAGGAGACCCTGCATGCTGATTCATATCCCCACTGGCACTTCAATACAACCATTGATCCAGCGAAAGTCCCTGTTGCCTGAGCAGCTTTACTTGAGCTCTGGCAAGCAGGTTCAGTCGGCCCAATACCTGGGCAATGAAAGCCTGATTGCATTGGAAGGGGAGCTCAACCGCTCCATCCTGCTGTACCTCCAGGCCCGTGATTTGTTTGACGATTTGGCCTGCGCTCATCGCGTGTTGTCCAAAGCGCTGATGGAGGAGGACCCCTACACCTTTGTGCCGGTGATCAATGAGGTGGCCGCTCGATTTGAGCGCATCGCCGCCCACCATTTTGATTTGGCGTATGCCTACCTGGCTTGGCACACGGCCGACGACTATCCCGTGATGCACCACCTGTTGGTGGCGCTCACCCTGGTGCGTGCAGCGGTGTGTAGCAAGCTTTTTTCGGAGGCCGAAATTCGCTCCTATTTGAATGCCGCCTTGACCATGAACATCAGCATGCTCACCTTGCAGGCGCGTTTGAGGGACCAACGCGAGCCTTTGAGCCGAGATCAGCGGGAGACCATTCGAAAGCATCCAGAGCAAAGCGCCAACAAGCTGACCTTGCTGGGCGTGAAAGACGAGTTGTGGATCGACACCGTGCGCATGCACCACGAACTGCCGGATGGGTCGGGATACCCGGGCCAACTGCGAAACACCGCACCCGGGTCGGTGCTGTTGGGGGTTTGTGATTCTTTCAATGCGCGCATGGCCCAGCGCGACTACAAAATCAATTTCACAGCAGAGCAGGCTGTGAAAGATCTGTTTGCAAACGCCGACCCATTGACCAGCAGCTTCACAGCGATTGTGTTGGAGCAGTTGGGGATTTACCCGGCGGGTAGTCTTGTGCAGCTGTCAGGCAATCAAATCGGATGCAGTTTGATTCGTGGCGAGACCGCGATCACCCCCATTGTTTTGGTGTTCAAGAATTTGTCCACCCCCGGCCCTGGGGCTGCGCTGGTGGACACTTCCAAAGAGGAGTTCAAGGTGAAGAACGCGCTGCCCAGGCGTGGCCTGGGTGAGCTTCCTCAATTGTTGGAGCTGATGTCCAAGGTGGTGTGAGATTTTGCTTGCGTAGTTTTATGTGGCGTCGGCAAATTGGAGGCTGGCCACAGTCTGGCCGGCCACGCGGTTCAAACGCAAGGTCCAGTGGTGGCGAGAGGCAATCCTTTCGGCCGTGGCCAGGCCAATGCCTTCGCCGTCAAATTCGTCGTTGCCATGCATGCGGTGAAAGAGTTGAAATTTCTGTGCATCGTGCGATTCAGAAAACCCAACGCCGTTGTCGATGATCTCCAGGTTGCCGGGGTGAATCATTCGAATCAACACACGGGGATGTTCCACGGGCTTGGAAAATTTAACTGCGTTGTCGATCAATTCCCTGAACATTCTCATCGCCAGGGGTTTGTCGAATTTTTGATGGCCTTGCACATCCACCTCAATGGGCACTGGGCAAAAATCAAAATGTTCGGTGATCACTTGCTCCAGTGTCTCTTGCAAGCTGTGTGTCTGCAAATTCAGCGGGCATACGCCAAGCCTTAAATATTCAATCAGCGCATCCAGCAGCACGCCCATCCGTTTGCCGTTGCGGCGTATTTCTTCGAGTGATTTTTCAGCCTCGGGTGGGGCGTTGTTGCCCAGGTCATCGGCCAAGAAAAACGAATAGGCATCAATGGCGCGCAGCGGTGCGCGAAAGTCATGGGCAATGGTGCCAGAGAGCCAATTGAGTTGGTTCAAGAGCGCGTTGTTTTCTTTCATTTGCCGCTGAGACTCCAGATCCACACCCTGCGAGAGTTGATCGTATGCCTCTTTGAGGACCGAAATCTCTTGCTCTCTGGCCATCAGTTGTAACGCGTATTCTGTTTTGAGGGCGCGTTCTTGTTGTGCGTGTTCCTGCTGCTGTGCTTTGATTTCTGCGCGCAGTTTGCTGCTCAATGCTTCCAGCGCTTCTTGCTTGGCCAACAAAGATTCCAATTGGCTTCGCATTTGTTCCACTTGCTCAGGCGCGGGCAGGTGTTTGCCACTGAAAAAAGACAACAAGCGAAGCAGGGCATTGAGCACAGCGGTTTATTTGGTGCTGATGGTGGACAGTTGGGAGCTTGCAGGCGCCTGATTTTTGGCGCCAATCGAATCAACATACGATCGATACGCTTTGCCAGCCGATTCAGCGCGATAGGGCTCTGTTTCACCACGGTTGGTGCCTTGGGCCTGCTCTTTGAGCCACGCACGTGTGCTGGCCCCTGTCTGTGCGTCGGTGGTGCCTTTGAGCTGTTGGGCTGTACCATTGGATTCTTGAGCGGCCAGGCCCAGGGGCAAAGCCATCACCAGGGCAGCAACAGCAAGGCTGGAAATCCGTGTTTTCATGATCAGTTTCCTTGAGTGTTCATGCGCCGTTTGATGGTGTTGGCTTGCGCCATCACGCGATTGCGTGTGGTGTCGGTCCACTGCAGGCGATCGGCAATGTCCATGGCCATGTTGAAGTCTTCAAAGACCAAACCCCAGAGTGCGAGGTTGGCCAAAATATTGGGGTCATTGTTTGACAGCTGGTTTGCTTTCATGAGCGTGCTGTAGGCGGGCTCTTTTTTGCCTTCCAGCAAATACACCAGTCCAAGATCGGCGTAGGCGGTGATGTTCAGCGGGTCCACCTGCACAGATTTTTCCAGACGTGTGGCGGCTGTTTTTAGGTCACCGCGCTCAATGGCCACTTTGCCCAGGCCGTACCAAACTGGACCGAGTTTGGTTTGCTCTGTTCCGCTCAACAGGCTTTTGTACACCAGCTCTGCCTGGTCGAGCTGACTGGTTTTTCGAAGCCCATCTGCGCGCAATTGGCGACTTTCGCGGTTGGCGCCCCATTTTTGGTCGTAGGCGTCCAGGTGGGCCAAGGCGGCGTAGGCGTTGTCTTGCTGGAGCATGGTTTGAACCAGTTTGAGGTGTATGGTTCTTTCGCGTTCAGCACGTCCGCGCTTAAGCTCTTCGTCCTCTCGCAGGTCTTCTTGCCGTTGTGCCTCGATCATGGCCTGTTGGGGCGGCGACACCGGGTCCATGTTCACTTGCGGTGCGGGGGTGGGCGCCGCTGCCGGGCTGGTTGGCGCCTGTTGGCGCACCGGGCTTGCGCACGCGGCAATCGCAAGGGGCAGCAGCACCAGGGTGCAAGCACGCCTTGTGATGGGGGGCCGTGAGGCATGGGTGTTGCGCTCGCTGTTCACTGCTTTATCCTCCAACTCGTTCAAATGCGCGAATGATGGAGATGATACCGGGGCCGCCTGTCATGATGAGAAGCGCTGGCAACATGGTGATCACCATCACACCGGTCAGTTTAACAGTCAGTTTGCCCATGGTCTCCTTGGCGTTGGCCCTTTCTTTTTCAATCAAGCGGTCTGAAAATTGTTTGAGGGGCTCTTGCACCGCGCCGCCGTACTTTTCGATTTGCCCAATCACTTGCACAAATGATTTGAACTCATCGCTGGAGTACACATTGCTGATTTTCTTCAGAATCTGATTCCAGGGCACACCCGATTTGACCTGGGCTCTTTGCCGGTAAAGCATTCTGCCTGTGATGGGAACCAGGTCGCGCAACTGGGTGGACATGATCTCGATGGACTGGTCCACGCTCAAGCCCACGCCTTGTAGCAATCGCATCACATCCACGATGGCCACCAGTTCACGCTCAAAGGCGGCCTCGCGCCCTTCGCCGATGGCTTTCAATAACCATTTGGGCCCCATGAAGCCGATGCCAACCACGGCGATGACTTGAATCATCTGGATGGCACCAAACCCTTTGTCCCAATTGAGGTAAAAGCCAAATGCCAGCCCCAGCAGGGCCAGTGCAATGCGAAGCAAGACATAACGACTCAGGTCTTCTTCGGTGCCAAAGCCCGCGCGGCCCAGAAGTTTTTTGTCTTCATCTTCGATGAAATATCCAAAAGCTTTGGTTTGTGCAAACTGGTGCCCGATTCGGTCGATTCGACCGGTGAGTGCCGCGGTGGGCACTTGGTTGCGTGCAGCCACCGAGCTTTGTACTCGCCGCCGCTTGTCCAGGTACTCCTCAATCCGCTGCAGCGCTTTTTCTTTTTGGTTGGCTTGGCGGTAAATACTCCAAGCCAGGCCAATAAACCCAAGACCCAGCAAGAAAATACCCATCAGCAGCAGTTTGTCGGTTGGCATGTGCTCTGTCCTTAGATGCTCTTGACCATGCGGTAGATGATGGCCGCCCCAAACACCTGCAAAACGGCCGCCACCACCAGCAGCGTTCGCCCGGTGTCATCGTTCCACATCGTGCCCAAATACGCTGGGTTTAGGGTCAAAATAATGCCAGCCAGTGCGGGTGTTAAGCAGCACATGAAAACCGCGGACATGCGTGCCTCCGAGGACATGGCCAACATTTCCTGATGATGTTGTTCACGGTCGCGCAGGTACTGCGCCAAACGCCCCAGCAAGATGTCACTTTTACCGCCGTAGTTCAGGGCCAAGGCCACCACCGAGGCGATGAGTTTGAATTCGGTCAATCCATACACACGGGCCAGGCGATGCATGGCCTGATCCAGTTCTAGACCGGCGTATTGCATTTGCACCGCCAGCCCAAGCGCTTCCTTGAGTGGGTGCTCTGCATTCTCCAATGCGGTGTTGAATGACACGGTGAGGCTGTAACCCACTGCACTGACGCGCACCACCCCGTCCAAAAAATTGGGCAACTGGCTGAGCATTTGAAGTCGTCGCTTGCGTTGCTTGTAAAGCACAAATGCCGTGACACCCAAAACTGCAAGCACCAAAGCACCCACTGAACTTGCCACACCACGGAACACCAAGCCGGCCAACATGGGCACCAGCAGGATGAGCGCAATCCGAATGCCCAGTGCACGATCCACGGTGAGACCGGCCGAGATCAAACCGTCGGTGATCCACTGGGGCACGTATTTTTTCTTCAGCGGGTCTTTTTCGAGCGCGAGTGGGTCCCTGGAGTGGCTCAAAGCCACATCCAAACGGCTTTCTGCCAGCCGGCGCGATTCTTCCTCCGAGCCTTTGCCCAACAGCAAGATGGCCAGAGAAATAAACACCAAGGCGGCGGCAATCAGTCCGAATGTCATGTCAGGCGTATGTGCGAGATTTTCGGGTTTTTGGGATAGGGCACCACAGGCAGCCAGTTGTCCAGCTCTTGGCCGTCGGGCCCGAGTCGGCTTTCGTGGCGGTACAGGTCCTGCAACAAAATATTGTCGTCCACAATGCCGGCCACTTCGGTGATGCTGTAGATGCGTCGTTTGCCCGAGGGCAGACGGACGATTTGAACAATCAAATCCAATGCGGATGCAATTTGCCGTCTCAAGCTCATTTCATTGCCAGTGAAACCCGCAAAGCCAGACAGCATCTCCAGGCGGTGCAAACAATCGCGGGGCGTGGACGCGTGAATGGTGCCCATGGATCCATCATGGCCAGTGCTCATGGCTTGCAACATGTCCAGCACCTCGGCCCCGCGCACCTCCCCCACCACCACGCGGTCTGGGCGCATCCGCAAGCTGTTTTTGACGAGGTCGCGAATGGATATTGCGCCAGCGCCTTCGTGGCCACCCGGGCGACTTTCCAGCCTCACCACATGATGGTGATTGAGCTGCAGTTCTGCGGTGTCTTCAATGGTGATGATGCGTTCACCGGCTGGAATGAACTCCGCCAGCACGTTGAGCATCGAGGTTTTGCCGGTGGAGGTGGCGCCACTGACCACGAGGTTGCAACGTTTGCGAACTGCTTCGCGCATCAATTCATAGAGGCGGGCATCAAATGTGCCCAAGCCCATCAAGTCTTCGGCGCGCAGTGGCGTGCTGCGGAATTTACGAATCGACACCACCACCCCATCGCGCGCAAGTGGCGAAATGATGACGTTGATCCGGCTTCCGTCGGGCAGGCGAGCATCCACCATGGGGCTGGACTCGTCCAACCGTCGACCCAGTGGCGCCAAAATGCGCCGAACAATGCGCAGCAGGTGGGCGTTGTCCACAAACCGGGCTTGCACACGCTCCATGCGCCCCATTTTGGACACGTACACGTCTTTGTAGCCGTTGATCATGATGTCTTCCACCGAGGGCTCCGAGAGCAAATCCTCCAGTGGGCCAAACCCGGCAATTTCTTTGAACAGGGAGTCTGCGACATGGGCAACTTCGCTGTCGTTCAGTGGAATTTGTTTGCCGTAGATCAGGCTTTGAACCTCGCCCTGGATGAATTTCTCCAGGGACTTGTTGTCCATTTTGGCGAATGTCGCGCCTTTTTTCTCGATGATGGCAAGGATGTGCTCATGGGCCATTTCTTTCACATCATTGAGCACCGCCGAGTCGATGTCGCTGTTGACTGGCGCAGCAAATTCAACACGCGCTTCGTGCGCTGCATCGGCTTGTTGTGCCTCGCTGCTGACTTGTTCGTCGGCAGGGCGGGGTGCGGGCGTTTCTTGCCCAAAGATGATCTCGCTCATTTGTTGAACCACTTCTTCAGTGTCGAGCCGAGCCCGTCGCCAGATTCTGCTCGCCTTCGGCTGGTGATGCGTCGCTCCAGGATGTCACCGACTGCTTTGGCATAGGGGTCTTTGCTGTCTGTCATGGAGATGACTTGCCCACTGTTGACTGCATTGATGAGCGCAGACCGCCGGTCGGGCAGGGTGTGCACCTTGTCGACGCCGAGTTTGCGCGCGATTGAGTCGGCATCCAGTGCCACGTCCTTGTGGTAAGGCGTCACAACCAGTTCAAATGTTTTGGTGGCAATGCCTTTGTCGTTGAGGCTTTTGATCAACTCCGCTGCGGTCACAATGCCGGGCACAGATTGTGGGGTGAGGATCAAGGTGCTGTCCGCACTGCGCAGCAAACTCGCCACAAACTCCAGGTTCGAAAAGCCACACAAGTCAATCACGATGTTCTGGAAAAAGGACTTGATGAGATTCAAAAATTTAAGTGCATCCGAGGCGGAAATGTCACGCAAATCAGCCAGGTTGCGCGGCAGAGACAAAATGGCAACACCGGTTTGATTGTTTTTTCGGAATGCTGTTTTGGCCAGGGTTGCATCAAAGCGCTTCAAGTTGCGAACGCACTCCACAAAATCCATGGCCCCTTGTTTGTCATCGGCTGGCAGGTGCACCAAACCATCGCCCAAAGGCAAGCCAAAATCCAGCAGCAGTGTGTCGCCCTGGTTGCGCCGGGCCAGTTGTGCAGCCAGGTTGACTGCCAACGTGGTAGAGCCAACGCCTTGCCGCCCACCCAACACCACCAAGGCGTAGCCTTTGCTTTCTTGTTGAGTCTGGGGGGCTTTTTCAAGCACATTGCTTAAAATCTTGACGGCCTCGCCTGCGCTGCTGTCCAGGCTTAAAAAGTCTTTCACGCCAGATCGCAGCGCATTCACCACCGCTTCGGTGGAGTCCTTGGAGCCCAAGGCCACCACGGGCAGGTCCGGCACCAGCTCGCGCAGCTCCTTGACGACCAGGCTGGCGTCCAGGCCCACTTGGGGTGAATAGTCCACCACGGCCAGGCTTGGAGAAACCAAGCCCACGCGTTTTGTGATTTCACTGAAGGTCCCTGCCTCACGCACAAGCATAAAGCGGTCGCCAAGGGCATCCGAGAGCCAGAGCCAATTTGCATCTGACCCGCTGATGAACAAGATTCGGGGCATGCTGTTTTGCATCGTGGTCCCCTTTACTTGGTGGAGAAGCCGGGCACAGGCTCATCCTTGGAGGGCAGGAACAATTGCCCCCACACGCTGCGCGGACGCATGCCAACGTTTTGCCCTGGCAAGGGCAGTGCAGGTGCAGCCGCGTCGCGTGGCTTCACGAACCTGGGTGTCACGATGATCAGCAACTCTTTGTCTTCTCGACTGTAAGAGTTGCTTTTGAAGAATGCACCCAAAATCGGAATATCAGCCAGCCAAGGCACTTTGTTGGCGTTGGCAATGATGTTTCGGCTGATGAGGCCACCAATCACAAAGCTTTGGTTTTCGCCCAGCTCAACCGTGGTGGTGGCGCGGCGGGTCAAGATGGCCGGCACCAAAATACCCTGGATCGATGTGCCGCGTGAAAAATCAAGATCGCTCACCTCCGGTGACACTTTCAAGGCAATCGTCTTGTTGGAGAGGATGGTGGGCGTGAATGCCAGCCCGATACCAAATTTTTTGTACTCAATCCCGATGGTGCCGTTGCCTGAGGGCACGGGGATCGGGATCTCTCCACCAGCCAGAAAAGACGCGTCTTGACCGGACTGCGCGATGAGGGACGGCTCGGCCAGCACTTTGGCGTAGCCGTCGGATTGGAGAATGTTCAAGCCAGAGATCAAATCACATCCACCCACGCCCACGGCGGTGGTGCCCACGCAGGCTGCGCTGTTGAATGCGAGTGAAAACGCATTGGACACGCCAGAAGCGCTGCTGGAGGCTGGGCCTGCAATTGAATATGTGAACCCACCGCCGTTGACCTGCCCGGTGATGTTGATGCCCAAGCGCTGCAACTCGCTGCGGGTGAATTCCACCACCTTCACATCGACTTGCACGGTGCCAGAGGTCTGGATGGTGGCTTGGTCGATGAGTTCTGCGGGTTGGCCACCCTCCTTGGTGCGCGTCAGGCTTTCACGCGCTTGTTGGTAGGTGCCAATGTTTGGTGTAGAGCCAGACAACTTCAAGACCTGGCCTTCGGTTTGAAGATTCAGGTCTTTCAATGTGGAAATGGTTTCTGCGGCTTTGCCTGTCACGGCGATGGTGATTACACGCGCCTTGCTGGCGCCTCGGTCCCAAATCAACAGGGAGGTTGAGCCAGTTTTCAGGCCAGTGACCAGCACACCCGCGCCACGGCCTCCACTGGCCGTGGGGTTGAGCACGGTGACCGACGCAATGCTGGGGTCGCCAATGGAAACCCGCGCAGGCACGCCGGGCAGGCTCACAATTTTTTGAAACCCGGTACTCAAGGTTAAAACAAAAGGCGCTGCGGTTGCGCCATTGCCAGGCTTGCTCGCGTCGGCGGTGTTTTGTGCAGTCGCTGGCAAGGCGAGCAGTGCGCTCGCCAACAGTGCCGCGACCATTCCCAAGGCATGACGTTTCATGTTGTTCTTGTGTGTGCTCATCGTGCTTGTTCCCGAGAAATTTCACCGCCACGAATCACTTCAACCGTGGGTGGCGCACTGGCTGCGCGGCGTTGTGCAGTTTGGGGGGCTTTTTTGTTTTCTTTGCTGTTGCTGCTGCCGGGTAACACGGTGTTGCCCAGGGATGTGCCGGCGTACGCTTTGTCGCTGTCGGTGAGCTGCACTGGGGGCGTTGCCGCATCAGCCGAGGGTTTTGCATCTTTGGATTGCACGGGTTTGATGACGGTGTCTGCTTTGGGGTAAAGCGCCACGTTGGGCACTTCTTCATCGTCTGGGCCCCGCAGTACAACAAAAAGCTCACCCTGGGATTGTGCAATGGCCAGGGTGTTGATGTCTGCTGTGGGCACTTCCACCATCATCGCCCGTTGTCTGACTTGTCGGTTGTTGGTGTCTTTTTCTTCGGTGTTGACGGTCTCTGGCGCATTCACCAATTGGGATCCGACCGAGAGCACACGCAACCTGGGGAGAATCAATCGAGAAATGGTCTCGTCCACCTCTTTGGTGTTCGCCCGGAAAATCGAAAAAACATCCACATAGTCGCCTGCTTTGATTTTGCCCGTGGCCACGTTGTTTTCATCCAGCCGCAAGGCGAAGGCGCGGTAGCCCTCACGCACCTCGGCCGCCACAGCACCACTTTCAAAATATTGCGTGGTCACAGGCAAGCCCTTGCCGATGTTGAACAATGGTTTTTTACCAATCACGTCGCCGATGTCTGTGAATGCTCCAGCCGGGGCAATTGCAAACTTTTCCACCTTCAGCATGTCTGGCGTTACAGGTTTGCCAAACTGGATCTCGGTGGTGCTCACCACCACCGGGAAACGCTCCAACTCGGTTTTGATTTGTTCACCGCCATCGCGCACGTTCTGACCAGACAAAAAGGCCATGACCATGAAGATCAAGCCCAGGCCGAGTAGCAGCAGTGCAAGTATTTTTGTTTTTCCTGACATGGTGCGAGAAGCTCCCGGAATGGATTACAGCGCGGTTGTGTTTTGGTACAGCACCACAGCGCTTGCGCTAAGCTGTGCTGGAAAAAATGTCTCTGAAAAAGGAATGTTGGCCAAAAAAGTATTCTCCGCCGGGCTGAAGAATCCTCGAAACTCCAGGCAGGTGAGTGTGGGATTGCTGCCGCTGGCCAATGCGTTACCACAATCTGCCGCACCGGCCAGTTGCTCGGTTTCAAAGCTGAAACCGGCTGGATAAATTGCAGCAGGCAATGCATCTTCCAGCAGCTGACGTGCTGCAGATTCTGCATTGCCTGTGCTGCCTGCCACGGCCACCACACGAGCCGCCTGCGACACCGCAGAGCTTAGGCTGTGTTGAACCATGAACAATAGGCTGTACCCCACGATTGCAAAAATCACCGTGAGGATCACTGGCAACATCAGGACCAACTCAATGAGTTGCGCACCCCGCTGCCTGGCAGCAAGGCTTTTGACCTGCATTGATTTAGACCCGTTGTTGCGCATGACGCGAGGCCGTGTTAGCTTCCAGAGCCGCTCAGGGCGTTCACAATATTGTCAAAAGCTGTTTCAAGGCCGCCACCCAATGTGGCAAATCCAGCCACCGCCAAAGCCACCACCAGTGCGGCAATCACCGCATACTCAATCAGCGATGCACCTTCTTGCTTGCGCTTCAATACCAACTGCTTTTTTATTACCTTGGTCATGACATTCACTCCTGTGTGAGAACATCGAACGTGTGATCGACTACCCCCATATTAGGGGTACCCTGTTTGGATCAAAGCATTGAGCAGGGCCCCAATTTGGCCCTCTTTTCAGACTTTGCTCCCAAGGACCGCAGCAATCCTAGGGTAAAACACCCAATGTGATTACACCTTGTGAGTTACGATAGTAAACCAAGTCTGTGACTTGTTCATTCTTCGCCTGGAAACAATTTGCCTTTGGTGCATTATTCATGCAAAAAAACGGATTACCCAGAGCCATTTTGAGTCCCCTCCACACCGTGATGGGGATGGTGACCGGCGGCGTGCCGCAAACCAATGAGCCTGGCAAGGCCAAGCGCCCTTACGAGCGCTCCAAAGAAATCACACAGAAAGCCTGCGCAAAAGCCGCTGCAATTTCGGGGGGTCTGGCCTTGCCGGTTGGCCCTTTGGGCGTGCTCACGGTGCTGCCAGATTTGGTGTTGGTGTGGCGTATTCAGGCGCAAATGGTGGTGGACATTGCCGCGGCCTTTGGCCACAAGCAGCCTGTCAGCCAGCAAGACCTGATGCACTGCTTGTTCAATCACGTGGCGGGCACGGCCATTCGTGAATACGAGCGTGCGATTCCGCTGGAACAAACCACCGCACCCCGGTCAATTTTGGACTGGATCGACACGGCCAGCCGCAGCAGTGGTCGGGATGTGGCTGTTCGTGTGTCCAAACAGGTGGGGCAGGTGATTTTAAAACGCGTGGCGCAGCGCACCGCCTCCCGCATTGTGCCGCTTGCGGGGGCCGCGATTGTGTCCGCTTATGCCGCCTTGGACACCAAAGAAGTGGCTCGCACCGCGGTGGAATATTTTTCAGGCGAAAAGCTCCCTGCGCGCCGCAGCAAAAAAACCTATCCACGCCCAGAAGAAATGTTCAACGTGGAAAACATTCGTGACATTCAACCTTAATTCATAAAGGGGTGTTGATGCTCCCCGTGCTCTGTGCAACACTGCTTGTGAAGGACGTCCGCCCCACGGTGTCCACAAGGCGCGGTGGGCCGTCAAACACAACAGTGCAACACGCGCTGTGGAGGTTTGTTCACCATGAATGCGCCGCATCGCTCACCCCTGCTGCCTCAGCAATCCGGAGATACTCACGTTGTTTCACTGGAAGACAAATACACGCTTCCCAAAGGGCGGGTGTTTCTCAATGGCGCGCAAGCCCTGGTGCGTCTCACATTGCTGCAAGCGCAGCGTGATCGCCTTGCCGGTTTAAACACAGCAGGCTTCGTCTCGGGTTACCGTGGGTCCCCACTGGGCGGCGTGGACCTGGCTTTTGTCGCCGCCAAACAGCATTTGCAGGGTGCTGGGGTGCATTTTCAGCCCGGTTTGAATGAAGATTTGGCCGCCACCTCGGTGTGGGGATCGCAACAGGTCAACTTGTTTCCAGATGCGCGCCACGCGGGTGTGTTTGGCATGTGGTATGGCAAAGGGCCAGGCGTGGATCGCAGCCTGGATGTTTTTAAGCACGCCAATGCAGCGGGCACCTCGGCCAATGGCGGCGTTTTGCTGGTGGCCGGTGATGACCACGCAGCCAAAAGCTCCACCTTGCCCCATCAATCGGACCACGTCCTCAAAGCGGCCCTCATCCCGGTGTTGTTTCCCAGCAATCTGCAAGAAGTCTTGGACTATGGGGTGTTGGGTTATGCCATGAGCCGTTATGCCGGGGTTTGGGTGGGTTTCAAAACCATTGCCGATGTGATTGAGTGCTCCGCCGTGGTCGAGGTGGACCCCTTGCGCGTACAAATTCAATCCCCCACCGACTTTGAAATGCCGCCCGGGGGCCTCAATATTCGTTGGCCAGATTCCCCTTTGGAACAAGAGGCCAGGTTGCTGGACTTCAAGTTGTACGCCGCCTTGGCATTTGCCCGCACCAACCAGCTGAACCACACCACGATTGAAGCGCCGCAGGCTCGCCTGGGCATTGTGGCCAGCGGCAAGGCCTACCAAGACACCCTCCAGGCCTTGCAGGACCTTGGTCTCAGCCCCGAGATTTGTCGGCGCATTGGCGTTCGCGTATACAAGGTGGGCATGGTGTGGCCTCTGGATGCTGTGGGCATTCGCCAATTTGCCGAGGGCCTTCGCGAAATTCTTGTGGTGGAAGAAAAGCGTCAGCTTCTGGAATATCAAATCAAGGAAGAGTTGTACGCTTGGCGAGCCGATGTGCGACCCAAGGTATACGGCAAATACGACGAGCGTGTGAGCGAGGACGGCCGCGAGGGTGGGGAGTGGAGCCTGCCCCAGGGCCAATGGTTGTTGCCCAGCCATCACGAATTGGACCCGGGCTTGGTGACCAAGGCGATTGCCAAACGCCTGATGAACTTTGAGTTGCCAGCCGACGTGCGTGCAAGCATGCAGCGCAGGCTCGATGAAATCACCCATCGCGAAGCGGTGGGGCACCCCAACCATCCACCGGTGGAGCGCAAACCTTATTTTTGCTCCGGTTGCCCCCACAACACCTCCACGCGCGTGCCGGATGGCAGCCGTGCCATGGCTGGCATTGGTTGCCACTACATGGCGGTTTGGATGGACCGCAACACGCAAACATTCACACAAATGGGCGGCGAGGGGGTGCCGTGGATTGGTCAGGCGCCTTTTACGCACACCCCACATGTGTTTGCCAATTTGGGTGACGGCACGTATTTTCACTCCGGCATATTGGCCATTCGAGCCAGCGTATCGGCTGGGGTCAACATCACATACAAATTGCTTTACAACGATGCGGTGGCCATGACCGGCGGGCAGCACATCGATGGCACCCTCACCGTGCCACAACTCACCCGGCAGTTGGCCGCCGAGGGCGTTGCGCGCATTGTGATTGTGAGTGACAACCCCACACGCCATAAAATCACTCACGACGCCGACCCCATGGCCGACGGTGTGGATGTTTACCACCGAGACGAATTGGACCGTGTACAGCGCATGCTGCGTGAATTGCGTGGCACCTCGGTTTTGATTTATGAACAAACCTGCGCCTCCGAGAAGCGCAGGCGCCGCAAACGCACAAATCCAGAGACCGGCGAGCCGCTTTACCCCAATCCAGCCAAGCGGGTGGTCATCAACCCCAGGGTGTGCGAAGGCTGTGGTGATTGCTCCAAGCAGTCCAATTGCCTGTCGATTGAACCATTGCCCACGCCATGGGGTGTCAAACGCGCCATCAACCAGTCCACCTGCAACAAAGATTACAGTTGCCTCGCAGGCCTTTGCCCAAGTCTGGTCACAGTCGAAGGCGGCGAATTGCGTGCGCAACAAAGCACGGTGGATTGGGCCAAGCTGGAGCGCGACGTGGCGGCATTGCCCAGCCCTGCATTTCGTTGTGCGCCTGGCCAACTTGATCGGCGTTACGCCATATTGATCAATGGGGTGGGAGGCACCGGCGTGGTCACAGTTGGTGCTTGGCTGGGCATGGCCGCACATGTGCAGGGCATGGAGGCGCTGGTGTTGGACATGGCGGGATTGGCGCAAAAGGGCGGGGCGGTTTTCTCGCATGTGCAAATTGCACCGCAAGGTGTTGCGCTGGCCGCCTCAAAAATCGCCGTGGGCGAGGGCGACCTCATGCTGGGCGGTGATTTGTTGGTGTCGTCGCACCCCAAAACGCTTGAGCTGCTTGCCAATGATGCACTGGCCGTTGTGAACACCGATTCACCACCGACCGCTGATTTTATTCACCAGCCAAACTGGGCGATTCCAGTGGTGCAAGTCAACACAGACATTGAGCAGGCCTTGAGCGACCCCGCAACACAATTGAGCCATGTACCAGCCCAGGCGCTGGCCAGCAAAACACTGGGCGATACCGTGTTTGCCAATGCCTTGTTGCTGGGCTACGCGTGGCAAATCGGGGCCTTGCCTTTGACCTTGGACGCCTTGCGCAAAGCCATCGAGCTCAACGCCGTGCAGGTGGAACGCAATCTGCGCGCATTCGATGTGGGGCGCCTTTTGGCGCATAGCCCAGGCTGCTTGCAGTCTCTGATGCAGGGCCCACAGACCGATGAAGCCGTCCATCCCGAGGAAGAGCCCGCGCTGATGGCACGGCTCGCAGCGGAGCTCGTGGCTTATCAAGATGCGCGGCTCTCAAAAGCATTTCTTGCGCGAATCGCGGGACTGCGCAGCCACTGCGGCGATCAAGCACCAAGCTGGTGGCCTAATCTGCTCAAAACCTATTTCAGATTGCTCGCGTTTAAAGATGAGTATGAGGTGGCACGATTGCTCAGCGACCCTGCGTGGCATCAAGGTTTGCGCACCCAGTTTGACGAAGGGGCACGCCCGTATTTTTACTTTGCACCCATGTGGTTAAAACGGGCCGATGCGAACGGACGCCCACACAAAGTGCGCGTGGGCCGGTGGGCGTTGCCGGTCTTGCGGCTGCTTGCACGCATGAAATTTTTGCGTGGTGGTCTTTTCGATCCATTCCGTAACTCGGAAGAGAGAAAAATGCAACAGACATTGTTGGGTCTGTTTGAATCATGGCTGGATCTGTTGCACAATGAACCTCCCTTGTTGCGGCACAGCAAAGCCGTGATGTGCACACTGGACCTGTTCAATCAGGTGAAAGGTTTCGGTCAGGTTCGTCTTGAATCATGCAGCAAAGCGCTTCCACAGATTCAGGCCAACCTCGCCCAATGGACAACACTGAACACCCATGACCAAAGCCGACACAAAGACACCCAAGCGCAAAGAGACCAAACGGTCTGAAAAAGTGCTGCCCGATGCACTGGTGCCTGAGAGCCAGTGGGAAATTTTGGGCCAGGCTTGCATGGTCAATGGCAAGGCAGTGCGGCTGCGCCAATGGCCCACGCGTTATGGAGACATGCCTTCCAAAGAAGACATGCACGAGCGCGTGGATCAGCTGTCAGAGAGACTCAACAGTTTGTTGACCTGTTTGTATGCCCAAGGCGAACACAAATTGCTTGTGATCCTGCAAGGCATGGACACGGCAGGCAAGGACGGCGCAGCCAGAGCCATCATGCGCTCCGTGCACCCCATGGCCTTGCGCATGGAGTCTTTCAAAGAGCCTTCCGCGTTTGAAGCTGCGCATGATTTTTTGTGGCGTGTGCACAGCAAGGTGCCTGCTGCTGGCCAATCGGTGATTTTCAATCGCTCGCATTACGATGGCGTGATCGTTCCCTTGGTGCAGGGGGAGTTGACCCCTGTGCAATTGGACGAAAAAATCCGGCAAGTGAATGATTTCGAAAAATTGCTCAATGAGACTGGCACCACTGTGCTAAAAATCTTTCTCAACCTCTCCCGCGAAGAGCAGCATCAGCGGATGATTGAGCGTTGGGAAAGCCCCGAAAAGCGCTGGAAATTAACAGAAAAAGACTTGCACTGCGGCGAGAACTTCAGCCTCTTTGCCAACGCCTATGAGCAGGTGCTGGAAAAAACCTGCACCAAAGACGCACCATGGTGGATTATCCCCGCAGATCACAAGGGGTTTCGCAATATGCTGGTTGCGGAGATTTTGGTGGGCACCCTGGAGCGCATGGGTTTGGCGTGGCCCGAGCCCGATCCAGCTGTGGCCAAAAGCGAGTTCTGGAAAAAGCCGTCAACCAGCACCGCCAATTGATCGTTATTCAAGTTCCCAAACAACACAGAGACAGGGAGTACCAATGATCAAATCACCACTGAAATTCGCATCAATCTTCAGCATGCTTGCTTTTAGCACCTCGGCATTCGCCGTTGGGCTGGGTGTGAACACCGGCGTGGGCGTACAAGCCAACGTGCCCGGTGTTTCTCTGGAAGCCGGGGCCAAAGCCGACGCCAAAGCCGATGCAAAAACCAACGCAGGTGCTGAGGTAAAAGGCAAGTCAGGCGCTGCGGTGAAAGGCGCCAAGAGCCAGGGCGACGCCATGCGCAGTGAGGCTGGTCAGCTGCACTCCGAGATCAAGGGTGAGGCCAAATCCAAGGCGCAAACCGATGTTGGTGTACAAGCCGATGTGAAGGCCAAAGGTCAAGCCAAGGTGAAGTAACACACTGGTCGCGGCAGCAAATTCTCCCCCGGACCCCAAGCCGGGGAGTTTTTGCTCAAAGCTTCCGAATTTTTTCGAGTGTGGCGGTGGTGCTGCGCTCGTGCTCAAATGCTATGGACACCGCCCGTCCGCCCCAGGCCTGCACTTCTTTGGCACCCACCATTTTTTCAACAGGCCAGTCGCCCCCTTTCACCAACACCTGTGGTCTGGCGGCCAGAATGGCATTCAAGGGCGTGTCTTCTTCGAAGTAGGTGACCAATGCCACACACGCCAGTGCAGCCAACACGTGCATGCGATCTTCTTGGGTGTTGATGGGGCGGTCTGGTCCCTTGCCCAGGCGTTTTACCGAGGCGTCCGAGTTGACCGCCACAATCAGGCTGGCGCCCTCTTGTGCGGCTTGGTCCAAGTAGGTGACATGTCCGCGGTGCAACAAATCAAAAACCCCGTTGGTAAACACCACAGGGCCTGGGAGCTGGCTTGCGCGTTGCGCAAGCTCACTGGGCGGGCACACTTTGCTTTCAAAGCGTGCCGGTTTTCCGGTTGTTGTCATGGGTGTGCTCAGGCGGCGTTACCAACCGGCGTGTCGCTGGTGCCCAGGCGTGCCATCACTTCCTTGCGGTAACGGTTCAAGTCTTGAACCGATTCAAAGGTGCGCTCAAACAGCAAACTCATGTTGTGCAAAATGCGGTCCACCACTTTCTTTTCCCAGTCTGCGTCAAAGCGGATTTGACCGTCCAGCCAGCGCTCCAGCCAGTCGGGGTCGGGCAGGCGGCTTTGCACCGTGTCGTTGGGGAAGAGGTCTTTGTTCACATGCAGGTTGGTGGGGTGCAGCGGCTTTTGGGTGCGGCGGGCCGAAGCCATGAGCACGCCAATTTTGCTGAATGCCGCACGCGCATTGTCCCCCACCTCTTGCAGCGCCTTTTTCATGTAGCGCAGGTAAGCGCCACCGTGGCGCGCTTCGTCGTGGGAGATGGTTTTGTAAATGTGTTTGATCACGGGCTCGGTGTGCCAGTCGGCTGCACAGCGGTACCAGTGGTTCAGCCGGATCTCGCCACAAAAATGCAGCATCAAGGTTTCAAGCGGTGGCGCTGGGTCAAACTCAAAGCGCACGGCATGCAACTCTTCTTCCGTGGGGAGCAGGTCGGGGCGGAAGCGGCGCAGGTACTCCATCAACACCAGGGAGTGCTTCTGTTCTTCAAAAAACCAAATCGACATGAAGGCCGAAAAATCGCTGTCGTGTTTGTTGTCACGCAGAAACATCTCAGTGGCGGGCAGGGCAGACCATTCGGTGATGGCGTTCATTTTGATGGTTTGCGCCTGTTCTTCAGACAAAAGGCTGGGGTCAAACTGATCCCAGGGGATGTCTTTTTCCATGTTCCAGCGCACAGATTCCAGGGATCTGAAGAGTTCCGGATACAGCATGTCGTTTGCCTTGGTGAAATATGAAGTATTGTGATTTTAACAAGACATGTCATTTACAGCATTAAATTTCAATGACAGTGCCCCCGTTTCCTTAAGCCGCCTGCTTTTTAAGCCAGCGCATCAAACCGCCCAGCACCGGGATCTTTTCGTACAGCTCTTCGGCCGTGTCCCAGTAGTCTCGGTGTGACTGCACCAACCCGGATTGGTTCAACACCAGGTGGGATGAGCCTCTGCAAACCTGGGTTTGCCCAGCCTTGAAACGTTTCATTTCGAAAAGGAAATGCCAGGCCATGAACACTTGCTGGCCCGACTCAAACGCCGTGTGCACCACAAATCTCGGGTTGTCCACCTGTTGGAACATCTCCGCAAAAATTCGTGTGATGTCTTCCACCGCATTCACTTCGTTGAAAGGGTCCTTGAAATAGGCCTTGGCGTCGTAATGGCGAGGCAGGTCTTTCACACTGTCAGGCGTCAAATGCTCGTAAAAGTCGATCAATTTGCGCACGGGGGTGGACAAATTTTGACGGTCCAGAGGCGCCAATGAGGAAGCGGTGCTCATGTCTTTTTGTTCCCGGCGGTGAATTTTTTAACCGCTGCAAAGTACAGGGAATACGGCAATATGCGCAAGGTCCGCAGGCTGCGTGTAAAAGCCTTGGGGAAATGAATCTCGAACTCGCCTTTTTCCAGGCCCACGATGATCTCGTTGGCTGCTTGTTCTGCAGTGATCAAAAAAGGCATCGGGAAGGTGTTTTTGCGGGTGAGCGGCGTGTCGACAAACCCGGGATTGACCACGCTCACCCCCACATTGCTTGGTTTGAGTTCCATGTGCAGGGCCTCGGCCAGGTTGATCAGCGCAGCCTTGGTGGGGCCATAGGCCAGGGAGTTGGGCAATCCCCGGTAACCCGCCACACTGGACACAATCGAAATGTGACCGTGGCCTTGTGCCAAAACGGCTGGCAAAACGCTGGCCAACACATGCATGGTGCCATTCAGGTTGACATCAATTTGTTGACGCACCTTGGCCAGGTCGAAGTTGCCAACGTCCATTTCAGAGTAGGTGCCCGCCATGAGCACCACCAAGTCCACACCGCCCCAGGCGGTCATCAGGGTGTCAAAAGCGTTTTTAACCCCCTGTTCTTGGGTAATGTCCAGTGGCAAGGCGGTCGCGTGCTTGAGTTCTCCCGCCAGGGTTGTAAGCTTGTCCACACTGCGGGCAGACAGCATTTGCTTGCAGCCAAGTTGGTCCAATTGCCGGGCCAAGGCCTCCCCAATGCCGGTGGAGGCACCGACAATCCACACCCGTTTGTTGTCCCATTGGGTCAGTTTTGGGTTAAAGCTCATGGTCTGATCCTTGTTTAATCTCGCTTGCGGAAGCTTAACAAGACTTCACCCAGTTCAATGCCGAATTTGCTCATCACTGCCTTGTTCAGCATGGTTTTGTCATCCATCTGGTACATCCAATCGTCAAATTGCACTTCATAAGTGGTGCCATCCACAGGCAACAGCAGGGTGTATTTCCAGTTGAATGCATTGCCGGCAGCCTCTCCGGTGGCTGTGCCGAGCACATCGCCTGCCGTGCCCGTGTAGCTGTCACCGTTTTTCTGGATGGTCCAGATTCGTTTTTCCGTGGTGCCATCGGAATACGTAAAGTCCTCATCCAGGGTGCCTGTGTTGCCATTCCAGGTGCATTTCATGACCACGGTAAAGCGCTTAACCACCTTGCCAGATCGGTCATGGAACACGCCCCAAGCGTCAATCGTGCCATTGAAATACTCTTTCAAGTCCAGTTTTGGTTTTTCATTGGCGTAGTCGGCTGGCGTGGGGCCAGCGCAGGCGGCCAGTGCGAGCACGGCCAATGTGGCCATGGCCAGTGCGCGCACGCGTGCAAACATGGAATAGGTGGGGTTCATGGATTTGCTCCTTGGGGAATTGGCAAAGGTGTTGCGGTGCGGTTCAGGCCACTGCGGGCCAACAGGACGAGGGCCAGCAACTTGAGGGCGCAGGGCAACAGAGCGTACACCCAGATCAATGGATCCGCTGCAATTTGTCCCAGCAAGCCCATGGCCTGGAAGGAATCGCTGCGGGACACGTCGGCAGAGTAGTTAAACCACTGAAGCGTGCCCAGAGCAAAGCTGGGTGCCAGGGCCAAGTTGAATTTGTTCACCCAGTTCCACAGTCCAAAATAGGTGCCCTCGGTTTGTCCTCGTTCCCCGTTGTCTTCAATCAGCCGTGCAACCAGGGCTGCAGGCAGGGAAAGGTCTGCCCCCAAGGCAAAGCCAGTGAGTACACACACCCACAGGTAACCAATGAGGTCTCCTTGACCGAGCAGCACCACCATCACAAAGGCAGGGATGGGGGCGGCCATGCCAATCAGCCAGGCGCGGGCCAATCCAATTTTGCCGGCCAGCCACACCCAGAATATGGTGGATGCAGCACCCACCAAAAAATACACAGCGAGCACCCACTGGTCCGAGTCGCCCAGCCCCAAGCGATCCCGCATGTAAAACGGCACCAGCGTGGCGGGCAGGGCGGCTGCCAAGCCATTGAAAAAGAAAACAGTCATCAATTGGCGGAAGTTGGCCCGTTTCAGCGGCGCCACAATCTCAGTCAGTGCTTTTTGAAGGGCCGCCATTTTGCCGCCTGTCACCTTCAAACGCTCAACCAGCCTGTGCCGCGGGCTGGCAAACTGGCTTGGGTGTGGCGCAAATCGCAAAAGCAAGCCCATGCCAATCAGCAGCATGGCGGCAAACACCGAAAAAATAAGCACCGCATGGGTTTCAAGCGCCAGCGACACCGCAAACACCACACCCAGAATGCCCACGCCCTCACGCACCGCCACATAGGTGGAGCGCTCTTTGTCGGTGTGGCCCAATTCGGCGCCCCACGCCTGGTAGGCGATGCTGGCAAAGCTGTAACCCAAATGAACAACCACCAGGCTGGCCATCAGGCTGGCTGCGTATTCCACCGGTGTGTTGCCCAAGGGAAAAAACACCCCTGCCATGCCCGCCAACAACAGCGGCACGGCCAGAAGCAAAGGCAATTGATAACGGTTGGTTTGGCCGCTGCGCCTGTCGACCCACAATCCAATGGCTGGGTCCAGCACCGCATCCAGCAGGCGCGACAGCAACAAAATCACACCCACCCACGCCGATGGGACTTCGTACACCCGCGCATAGAGGTAAGGCACCTGGATGTAGATGGGCACAGCCACAGCGCCCAAAGCCCACCCCAACAAGCCGTAATTCAACAAATCACGTTTGGACACCCTGGGAGTGTTGCTGGCCATGGTGTGGGGGCTCCCGGCTTATCGCTTCAGGCCAATGAGTTGCCGCCGCATCTCGGGGGCGGAGGTTTTGGGGTCTAGCCAAATGCCCATGAAAGCGGCTGCAAGTTCCGGGTCGTCCACCCGGGCCAAGGGCATGCCATTGCGGAAAAACTGAATCCCCTTGCCAGGCGTGTGCAGGGCGCTCAGGGTGTGGCCTTGTTTCACATCCGGAAAAATGGATTTCAGCTTCTCCAGCCAAATGGCGTGTTGTTCGGGGGTGCCAGCGCCAATTTCTTCCATCTCGTCAATGCTGCGCTCGGCAATGTCGGCACCGTCAAAGTTGCGGGCATAGGTGAGCTCTAGCCACGCGGGGTCTCGCTTGTAGTTAAATCCCTCTGGCTCCACATTGGCCCACAGTTGCCCGTCATACACCTTCAAGCCAAACCAGCGCAGGGTGCCAAAGCCCATGCGCTTGCCATTTTCAAGGGTGTTGGTGACTTGTTTTGGAGGTTGTGAAAAGTGGTCTGCCGCTTGCACCATGGGAGGCAGTGCGGTTGCAGCCAGTGCGCTCAACAGTGCCAAGCCGGAGAGAAAACCTTTCATCATTCACCGCCTGTCTTTTCGAGGTAGAACTGGATCACGTCGGTGCTTTGGTATTCAAAGCCAGCTTCGCAATAGGCCAGGTAAAACTCCCAGGTGCGGATGAAGGGCTCATCAAACCCCTGCGCACGCACGGCATCCAGCGTGCCCATGAATTGAGCGCGCCAGCGTCTCAAGGTCTCGGCGTAGTCTTTGCCGAAGGGTTTTTCGGCCACCACCCGCAAGCCGTGTTTTTCCGCCAGCTGGCGGAATCTGGCTGGGCTGGGCAACATGCCACCCGGGAAAATGTACTGCTGGATAAAATCTGTGGACTTGCGGTAGCGGTCAAACAGCGCATCGTCAATCACAATGGTTTGAATGGCCGCCTTGCCACCGGTTTTCAAGAGACGGTGTACAGCCTGAAAATACGCTGGCCAATACTCTTCACCCACAGCCTCAAACATTTCGATGGAGGCAATGTGGTCAAACTGGCCGGTGCAGTCGCGGTAATCTTGCAGGCGGAAGTCGGCTTGTGCATCAAATCCTTGCCGAGCCAAGCGGGCTTTTGCGTAGGCCAATTGCTCTGTTGAAAGGGTCAAGCCAACCAAATTCGCGCCGGCCTGGCAGGCTCTTTCTGCAAATCCACCCCAGCCACATCCAATTTCAAGCACTTGCTGGCCCATTTTGGGTTGCAGGTAGTTCAGCATCGCTTGGTACTTGGCGTGTTGAGCCTGCTCCAGGCTCATGCTGGTGTTGCCATCAAAGAGTGCGCTGGAGTAGGTCATGCTGGGGTCCAGCCACAACTGGTAAAACGGATTCCCCAGGTCGTAATGGGCGTGTATGTTTTTGCGGGCCTGGGCCTTGGTGTTGCGGTTTAGCAGGTGCTTGATTTTGTACGCAATGCTGCCCAAAAAACTGCCGTAAATCACTTTTTCAACCGCCTTGCGGTTTTCAAGAAATACACCCAGCAAAGAGGCCAAATCATCGGTCTCCCACTCGCCCGCAATGTAACCTTCTGCAAATCCAATGTCCCCGGCCTTCAAAGCCCTGGAGCACACAGACCAATTGTGCAGCTTGATGGTGGCGCTGGGTCTGTCATCGTCCCCGCCAAACAGCAAGTGCGTGCCTTCGGGGGTGATCACCTCCAGACGACCCTTCTTGAGTTTGGACAGCAATTTAAGCGTCCAATGGGCAGAGGACGGCGCGTGGCGGGGGAGTTGAAACTGCGAAATCGAAATCGTTGCTTCGGTCATGCTTCTTGCTCAGTGTGCGTGATGGAGTGATTGGGAGGCGCAGGTTTGCTGTGGAATCGCGCCCCTTTGATAAACAATTTGACGGCCTGCCAGTGAATTTTGGTGATCACAGCCACGGTCAGCCAGCCGAACTTCAACAATGTTTTACACCACAGCCCAAGGCTTGGATGCAGCAGTTCACCACTGACGCTGGTGGAGAGCTGCAGGGCATTGCCCTCCAAGTAATTGATTCTTGCCAAGGTGCGTTCGCCCGTGTTGACGAATCGAAATTCATAACGGCCCGACACCGGGAAAAACGGCGAAACGTGAAAAACTTTGCGTGCATGCAACAACACACCACGGTCCAATGGCACGGTGCGTTGTTGGGGGTCTGTAAGCAAATAAAAATGCCGCTCGCCAAAGGTGTTGTTCACTTCACACAAAATGGCCCTGCATGTGCCTTGTTGGTTGTGAAAATACCAAAAACTCACCGGGTTGAACACATAGCCCAGCACCTTGGGAAAGGTGTGCAAATCCACCGGGCCATTCAGTTCAAGCGCGGTTTCTTTGCTCACACGCGCTTGCAGGGATTCAATCAAATCCGGAAAAGCCTGCGCGTGCTTTTCAAAACCGTAGTGCTTGGCCTGAACCGACACCAAACCAGGTTTGTCGACCTTTGGATACACGGGCAGGGTGCTTGGGCTGGCGGCACGCTCAAAACGCATTTTCAAAAAGCAGGCACCCGCCCTAAACCCATTGGGTTTCGGCAATTCACGTTGGTGCTTCACCAGCCCCCAGGCCAGCTTCACATCCTGCAGTTGAAAGGGCGTTGCGTGCATCAAGCCGCCTTTTGATTGGTCGTCTCTAGGTGTTTGATCAATGCGCGGGCGGCGTTCAGGCCAGCGGTGTGACCATCTTCATGGAAGCCGTACTTCATCCACGCACCCGCCAAATAGACCTGATTTAGGCCTTGCAGTTCCTGCAGTGCTTTTTGAGCCTGCACCGCGGGCAAGTCAAACACGGGGTGCGCGTAGCGAATCTCCCGGTGCACCAGGTGCTCTTTGGGCATGAGGATGGGGTTGAGGGTTACAAACACAGGCGTTTGTACAGGCAAGGGCTGCAGGGAATTGCTCCAATAGGTCACCGACACACTGGGTTGTGGGTTGAGCACATCGC
This sequence comes from Limnobacter sp., assembly GCA_036275655.1. Lineage (GTDB taxonomy): Bacteria > Pseudomonadota > Gammaproteobacteria > Burkholderiales > Burkholderiaceae_B > Limnobacter. The sequence continues at coordinate 37,905 of DASUDK010000068.1, forward strand.
TCAAGTAATTCCATGAAGACCAAGTGCTGCGTGTTTTGGGCATCAAGGCTGCATCCGTGTGCAGATAGGCCACATTGGGCTGGTAGTGGATGTGCTCCAGTTGTTGTTTCTGCGCCTCATTGCCTTGCAACATCTGCAACGCTTCATCGCTGTGGGTGGCCAGCACCACATGGTCAAAGGTTTGCTCGCCCAGCCGCGTGTGCACTTTCGGCTTGCCACCGCCTGTTTGCACAGCCAACACCGGCGTGTTGGCGTGCACCGTGGCAATGTGAGGCAGTATTTTTTTCACGTAATTGCGGGCACCGTTTTTCACGGTGAACCACTTTGGCCGGTTCTCCACCTGCAACAAACCGTGGTTGTGGCAAAACTGCACAAAAGTGGCCAATGGGAATTGCAGCATCTGCTCACTCGGGCAGCTCCAAATCGCGGCTGCCATGGGCACCAAGTACCAATCCCGAAACTCAGCGCAATACTTCTCGTCCTTCAGGTAGTCGCCCAGGCTCATGCCTGCCTTGCCCTCAAAAATCGCAGCCCGACCCGAATCCGCCACCAAGGCGGTGGCCTCTTTGTTGAAGCGCAAAATGTCGAGCAGCATTTTCAGGAAGCGTGGCCGAAACAGGTTGCGGCGCTGCGCGAACACGGTGTTCAGGTTGGTGCCCGCCCATTCCAGATCAATCTCGGGGAGGCACACCGAGAACGACATGTCAGATTGCACGGTTTCGACGTCCAACTCTTTGAACAGCGCAATGAGATTGGGGTAGGTGCGCTCGTTGTAGACCAAAAAGCCCGTGTCGACTGGAAACTCCACGCCGTCGATCGTGATGTCAACTGTGTTGGTGTGCCCACCAATGTAATCATTGGCTTCAAACAGCGTCACCTGCGCGTGCTTGCGCAGCGCATACGCCGCAGACAAACCGGAAATTCCACCGCCAATCACTGCCACCGTTGGCAGTGTGGATTGCGTTGACTGGCTCATGATCCCCCTAAATTGTTTGTATTGCGATAATTAATCCGCTCTATCGTACCCTGAATGTGTGAAACATTTCGGGTTTACCCTTTGAATTGACGACGGTCTTCCTCAATCCAGGCCACCGCCGAGTGGTTGTGAATGGATTCAAAGTTCTCACTCTCCACCCTGTAGGCAAGCACCTTTTGGCTGGCCCGCAGGCGAATGGCCACATCACGCACCAAGTCTTCGACAAACTTTGGATTGTCGTAGGCGCGTTCTGTCACGTATTTTTCGTCGGGGCGTTTGAGCAACCCCCACAATTCACAAGATGCAGACTCTTCTGCCATGCGAATCAATTCTTCGACTTGCAAGCCACGTCCCGCCAATGCACGAATGGTGATGTGCGACCGTTGGTTGTGCGCGCCATAGTTTGAAATTTTCTTGGAGCAAGGGCAAAGACTGGTCACTGGCACCACCACGCTGAGGTAAATGTCGGTGCCTTTGCCGTTGTGATCGGCCTCCAAAGTGACGTCGTAATCGAGCAAACTGGCCACGCCAGACACCGGCGCAATTTTGCGCACAAAGTAGGGGAAGCGCATGGTGATGGTGCCTGCCTTGGCCTCCAGGCGAGCCAGCATGTCACGCATCATGTCTTTCATGCCGTCCAGGGTGAGTGCATGGTCCTGGGTTTGCAAAATTTCCAAAAACCGAGACATGTGGGTGCCTTTCACATCGGCTGGCAGGTGCACCGCCATGTCGATGTTGGCCACGGTGGGTTGTGGTCCTTCGGCCGTGTCCACAATCACCGGGTGCTTGATGCCGCGCACCCCCACCCGTTGAATGGCGATGTTGCGCGAATCCGCGCGGGATTGTTCGTCAGGTAAAAAGATTCCGTCCGGTGCGTTCATTGGATGCTCTCCATCATTAATGCAGCAGGTTGATTGGATGTGCACAGAATGCACCACGACCACTTGTAAACCCGGACTGGACTAGACAGACGGTTCGTCTTAGAATTGACGCATCGTGCATGAATGTCTCTATATGTGTGTTCAAAATGGCCGCCATGTGGTAGTTTGATGCACACAACCCGGATCGGTTCCATTATTATTCGATCACAGAGGCAAGTCAATTTGTCTAGGACAAAATAGATGTTGAAGTATCCAGACCGGCAGGTGTCGGCATGAATGAGCGCTCAGAACTTAGCCAGCCATCTTTCTCCATCGCGGCGGTGGAGCGGGACACCGGCTTGCCCAAAGACACCTTGCGCGTTTGGGAAAAGCGTTATGACTTTCCTCAACCAGGCCGAGACGCATTCGGCGAACGAATTTACTCCATTGAGCAGGTCGAAAAGCTTCGGGTGATCAAGCGGCTGTTGGACGGTGGTCACCGCCCCGGCAAAATCATTGGCCTGAGTATCGACGAACTCGTCAAGCTGGCCGAGGTGAGCACCGCGGGCATGCGCATGGCTGTTGCCCCCGATAGTTTGGACGAGCTCAACGGCTACATGGACCTTGTTAAAAAGCACGACGCCGAAGAGTTTCGCCAAACCATGTCGCGCTTGGCTCTCACGATGGGCTTGCGCAGATTTGTGGTTGAAATTGTTGCACCGCTCAACACCATGGTGGGAGACGCTTGGGCTCGAGGATACTTCGAAATTTTTGAAGAGCACATTTACACCGAGACCATTCAAGTGGTGTTGCGCAACGCCCTGAACACCATCCCTTCCACCCGGAAAGGTCCGCGCGTGTTGCTCACCACCTTGCCCAACGAGCTGCATGGTTTGGGTTTGCTCATGGCGGAGTGTATTTTTTCGATGGAAGGCGCGCAGTGCGTGTCTTTGGGCACGCAAACCCCAATCTACGACATTGTGTTGGCCACCCGCGCTCAGAACATCGACATCGTTGCGCTCTCATTTTCCGTGATTCAAAGTTCGCCTGCGGTGTTGGAGGCTGTGGCTGAATTGCGCGAAAAACTGCCCCACAATGTTGAGATCTGGTGCGGTGGCTCATCCACCGCCTTGCGCAAAAAGTCATCCGATGATTTTGTGCTTTTAAATTCGCTGGATTCCATCGCTGACGAAGTGGCGAACTGGCGTCAGCGTTACAAATTCAAAACACCACGCTGAGCACCGCCGTGAGCTTCAAAGGCAACAAGTCGTATTTGCCTGCCAAACCCTGCGTGGTGTGCGGCAAAGACATGACCTGGCGCAAAAGCTGGGCAAAAAATTGGGAGCAAGTGAAGTATTGCTCCGACGCCTGCCGAAAATCCGCCCCCAAAAAAAGCAGCAGCCAATAAGGTCGACAGCAGCATGAGCAGTACCAAAGCAGTCTTGGTGTTGGGTGATCAACTGGACTTGTGCAACCCAGCCTTGCAAGCCAACCCACCGGGCAGCGCCACCGTGCTCATGATCGAAAGTGTGCAAGAGTCCAAGGTGGTGTGGGTTCACAAAGCGCGCATTGCTGTGTTTCTTGCAGCCATGCGCCATTTTGCAGAGCAGTTGCGGCAAGCCGGTTACACGGTGCATTACAGCAGCCTGTCCAACAGTGGCCAACACAGTTTGGCCGAAACGCTGTCTGCCCAGTGCCAGCGATTGGGTGTTGAATCACTGGACATGGCCGAGCCCGGCGAATGGCGCCTCGAACAAGACATCACCGCAATGGCCCGGCAGCAAAAGCTTAAACTGCGCATGCTGGAGGATTCACATTACCTGTGCACACGCGGTGAGTTTGCGCAATGGGCCGCCAAATACAAACAACTGCGCATGGAGTATTTTTACCGCGAAATGCGCAAACGCACGGGCGTGTTGATGCAGGGGGATGAGCCCGCAGGCGGCCAGTGGAATTACGATGCAGACAACCGCAGCGCATACCCCAAAGAGGGGCCAGGCGAGATTGCGCCCCATGCTGTCTTTGAGCCCGATGAAATCACACAAGGCGTTTTGGATGAGGTGGCCCAACGCTTTGAGGATCACCCCGGTTCACTCCAACACTTTGCCTGGCCAGTCACGCGGGCGCAGGCTTTGCATGCTTTGGACGTGTTTGTTCAAACCCGGTTGCCCAATTTTGGGCAATACCAAGACGCCATGTGGACCAACACGCCATTCGGCTGGCACTCCTTGCTGTCCGTGGCCATCAACCTGCATTTGCTCAACCCGCGAGAAGTGATTGCCCGTGCTGAAGAGGCATACACACAGGGCCATGTGGATTTGCCCAGTGCCGAAGGGTTTATTCGACAGATCCTGGGTTGGCGGGAGTTCATGCGGGGTGTGTATTGGCTGGACATGCCGGGCATGCGGCAAGCCAACGCGCTGCATGCCCAACTGAATTTGCCCACTTGGTTTTGGACTGGCAAAACACGCATGCGTTGCCTGAGCGACTCCATCGGGCAAACGCTGGACCATGGCTATGCCCATCACATTCAACGCCTGATGGTGATTGGCAATTTTGCGTTGTTGGCCGGTTTGTCGCCTCAGCAAGTGGAGGACTGGTTTTTGGCGGTGTATGTGGATGCGGTGGAGTGGGTGGAATTGCCCAATGTGGCCGGCATGGCCTTGTTTGCCAACGGTGGGCGCTTCACCAGCAAACCATACATTTCTTCCGGCGCTTACATCAAGCGCATGAGCAACTATTGCAAGTCCTGCCCCTACGATGCCGCACAAAAAACCGGTGACAAAGCCTGCCCCTTCACCACCCTGTATTGGGGTTTTCTGGACCGGCACGAGGCCATGTTGGCTGCCAACCCGCGAACCGGTCTCATGGCAAAAAACATTGCGCGCCTCAAACCTGACGAGCGGGATGCACTGCGTCAGCACGTGGAACTCACCCTGAAAAAACTCGATGCCCTCTAAGGGGCCTTGCCTTGGTGTACTCTTGGGCATCCCCAACTGTCGCCTGCAAGGCCCATGAGCACTCCTCAGCTGTCTGGATTTAAACCCGATTCCACCGTGGCTGCATTGCCCGCCCATGTGCAGGTGTATGTGGTGGGTGGCGCAGTGAGAGACGAATTGCTGGGCCGCCCCAAAAGCGATCGCGATTGGGTGGTGGTGGGTGCCACGCCGCAGCTCATGTTGCAAGCGGGTTTCAAAGCCGTGGGGGCCGATTTTCCGGTGTTTTTGCACCCCATTACCCAAGAAGAATATGCCCTGGCTCGCACTGAGCGCAAAAGTGGCCATGGCTACAAAGGCTTTGTGTTTTACGCCGATGCGGATGTGACCCTGGAGCAAGACCTCCTGCGCAGGGATTTTTCAATCAACGCCATGGCCATGAATGCCCAAGGCCAATTGCTGGATCCCTTGTCTGGATTGGTCGATTTGCAGGCCCGGGTGTTTCGCCATGTGAGCAATGCATTTGTGGAGGACCCTCTGCGTGTGTTGCGGCTTGCGCGTTTTTTGGCACGGTTCACAGACTTCCGTGTGGAAGAGTCCACGCTGGGTTTGTGCGAGCAATTGCGCAACGCTGGCGAATTGCAGCACTTGGTGGCCGAGCGGGTGTTTGCGGAGTTGCACCGTGGCATGGCCGAGGCCAAACCCTCCCGCATGGTCGCATTGTTGAAACGCCTGCAGGCATGGCCAGCGCTGGCCGCGGGGCTTCCAGAGCCTTTTAGCGACTTGTCCTTGGCAAGCCTGGATTTGTTGGATGCGATGCCCAATGCCGATACACGTTGGTGGTACTGCCTGGGTTTGCACATGTCACCTCAGCAGATTGTTGCTTTGGCAAAGCACTGGCGCATGCCACTTGCCTTGGAAGACGCTGCAAGGGTTACCGCATTGATTCATGGCTTCTTTCAGCAGACCAATCCGTCTTTGGATGATTGGTTGAGCCTGTTTAACTCAGTGGATGTGTATCGCAAGCCCGCGCGAGTGCTGGGTGCTGTGGACGTGATGATGCGCACTGGGTTGGTCTCAAATTCGCTCGACTTGGTCGGCAACGCTGCCAGCCAAGTGTTGGACGGCGAATTCAAGCAGGGTTTGCGCAAAGCCATGCAAAGCCAGACCGATCAATCGCCAGCCGCCGTGGCCTTGGCGCACAAACGCGCGTGGGTAGAGGCTTTGCTGGTTGGCAAATCGCCACAGTCGGTTTGATCTACTGCATCGGCTTGGTTAAACTCAGGGCCGGTGTTTGAAGTGGGGACGACCTCACCGCTCAATCTTTCAATGGGGACGGCCCCACTTTCCACAAGGAACGCCATATGTCCTGGCTCATACTTCTGGTGGCCGGCCTCTTCGAGGTGGTTTGGGCCATCGGTCTCAAATACACAGATGGATTTACGCGTCTGTGGCCTTCCGTCATCACTGTGTTGGCAGCCACCATCAGTTTTGTATTGCTGGGTGTGGCCATGAAATCCCTTCCCGTGGGCACAGCCTATGCAGTGTGGGTGGGGATTGGCGCCGCGGGCACTGTCATTCTTGGTATTGTCTTGTTCAAAGAGCCCGCGCATGCTGCACGACTCATCAGCGTGGGCCTCATCTTCCTTGGTGTATTGGGTCTCAAGTTGTCCTCATGAAAAACATCTGCGTGTATTGCGGTTCCAGCGCTGGCGTACTTCCCGAGTATGCAAGCGCAGCTCGGGGTTTGGCCCAGGCACTTGTTCACAAAGGTTTGGGTTTGGTGTACGGGGGGTCCAATGTGGGCCTGATGGGCGTGGTGGCCGATGAGGTGCTTCGCCTTGGTGGGCAGGTGACCGGTGTGATTCCGCAGTCTTTGGTGAACAAAGAGGTGGCTCACCCAGGCCTGGAAACTTTGCACATCACCAACAGCATGCATGAGCGCAAAGCCATGATGGCAGAGCTATCGGATGGCTTTGTTGCCCTGCCGGGTGGTTTGGGCACCTTGGAGGAATTGTTCGAGATCCTCACCTGGGGACAATTGAGCTTTCATCAAAAGCCCGTTGGCCTGCTCAACGTGGCGGCGTATTACGATGGTCTTTTGCAGTTTTTGGACCATGCACAGCAACAGGGCTTTGTGCGGCCCATCCACCGGGCCATGTTGATGGCCAGCAGCGATGCCAACACCCTACTGGATTCTTTCTATGCATACTGTGCGCCTGCCGTCACCAAGTGGGTGGATTCGTCATTGCCCGCTCAATAAGGGGGTCCCTTTTCAAGGCATGGCGGCGGACTGCGTCATCATGAATAATCCAGTGGTGTATATGTCACTGGTGGGGTCGCCATGCGCAGAAGTTACAAAATAGTGTCGTGGATTCTCGGCCTCTCCATGTTGGCGGCCTGTGCATCCAATCCACGTCAGGCGTTGCAGGCCGACACAAAGCCTCATGTCAAACGCATTGCGCTGTTTCAAGTCAATGAGCCAAAACGTTACCTTGCCGAACCTGAAGAGTTAACGGCTGGTTACCTTTTTTACGCTTTCGGTGCTTTGGGCAGTGCCATTTGGACAGGCATTGAGACCTTGCGTCACAGTGCCGCCACAGAGCGATTGCATGCCGCATTGAGCCCCCACAAACCTGGCCTTGCGGATCAGTTTGAGCTGCAACTAAAAACCCAACTTCGTGCAAAAGGGTATCAGGTGGACCTGGTGGATATGCCACCCAAAACACAGGACGGAAGTGCTTATGATGTGCGTGACCTTGCCATGCAATACGATGCGTTTTTGGCTGTGGACATGATGGCGGGTTACGTGGAGCAAAATGGAATTTCATCGCCGCATGTGCAGGTGCACGCCACGCTCTTGGCCTCGCCAAATTCACAAGTGCTCATGAAATCACCCTATGTGTACTCCGTCCGAGACATTGCTGACGTGCCCAGGGTGAGCAGTGGTGCAGAGTTTTCACTGCCAGCGCTCGATGATGCGGCTGCCAATCCCCAGCAGGCCCTGAAAGGCCTGCGCGAAGGCGCTCGACAAGTGGCTCAGTTGGTGGCAGCCGATCTTTAAGCAGGCAGGTTCTGAATGTCAGATTACGCGTGGGTGGTGGGTTTTGCCTTTTTGGTGGCCGGTTTTGTGAAGGGCATTGCGGGCATGGGCTTGCCGCCCGTTGCAATTGGTCTCATGGCCGTCGCGGTGCCTCCAGTGCAGGCAGCTGCCCTGGTGGTGGTGCCTTCCATGGTGAGCAATGTCTGGCAAATGTGCGTGGGGCCCGGTCTGGGGGCGGCAGGCAAGCGTTTTGCTGGTTTGCTTGCTGCGCTTTGCTTGGGCGTGGTCTTTGGCATCGGGGTTCTAACCGGCGGGGCAGTCTCGCTTGCGGGTTTGTTGTTGGGTTTGGTTTTGTTGGTCTACGCCTTGCTGGGCTTGCTTAAATTTCACATGCGGGTGTCCAAAGGTGCCGAGCGTTGGGCCTCGCCCTTGGTTGGTTTGCTCACAGGATTTGTAACAGGAGCAACGGGGGTGTCGTCTGTGCCTTCCGCGCCTTACATGAATTCTCTTCACATGGACAAAGAGGGCTTGTTGCAGGCCTTGGGCCTTGTGTTCACAGTGGGTACCTTTGCATTGGCAATCGGTTTGTACCTCAAGGGGCGCTTTGAGTTAAAAGCGGCCACCGAGTCGGCCCTGTGTTTGGTGCCCACCTTGCTGGGTGTTGTTGCCGGGCAAAAGTTTCGCGCCCGTTTGTCCCCGGAGCATTTCAAAAAGGTGTTTTTCTGGAGTCTGTTTGCGCTGGGGGCCTACATGGTGGTGCGTGCCTTGTTTTTTTAAAAGCGCGTTGGCCTGGTTGTCCGTTAAGATGTTGTTGAACAAGTCAAACTGATTGGCGGACCATTCAATGCTGCGCAACTCCATACAAGCAATCTGTTCGGTGGTGGTTCTTCTGTGTGCGTTCCATGCGAGCGCACAGCAGCCTGGCAAGCCCGTGTCCCCCGCACTGGCGGTGGAGCGCATGGGGCAGCAGGTGTTGGTGGACATGAAAGTCAGATCCACCCAAGCCAGCACCAACGGGTATGGCGCCTACATTCTTAACTCCGAGACCAGTGCCCGCCTTCCAAACAATTTGAGCATCGTGATTGATGCACGCGCTGCAGACATTTACTCCCGCCTCGGTGTTTTTGACCCAGCCTCCCATTTTTTTGGTAAGCGCATTCGGGTCGCCGGCGTGGTGAGCACTTGGGATGGCACTGCACAAATTTTGGTGGGCGACCCCAGGCAGATCGAGGTTTTGCGCTAGGGGTTAAAGCTTGGGCAGTATTCGCAGCAAACTCGGGCAATGCATGTGTTGTGGTCGGCAGACCGCCTTGACCTTTCACCATTTGATTCCCAAAAAGCTGCACAAGCGGGCGTTTTTTCAAAAACATTTCAACAAGCAGCAACTCAACACCGGCATCAACATTTGCAGGCCCTGCCACGACGGCATTCACGATCTGTACAGCGAAATGGATTTGGCCAAACGATTCTCCACCT
>DASUDK010000069.1:0-9405 GCA_036275655.1 Limnobacter sp.
ACTGGAGCACCCAGCACACACAAAAAGGATGGACAGCAAGACCAATGATCGAAGGGCACACATGGAAACACACGCGTAAGCTAAAAGCGCGGATATTAGCTTGGTCCGTTCAATGGTGAGAACCCAAGCCCCGGGGCTGGGTTTGACGAGGGATGGTTGGCTGGGTGGTGGCAGGTGCGAGGACCACACTCCGATTGTTGGACGGGGCGGCCCTCACACGCTGTGAGTGGGCTTACTTCGCGTTCATCAGCGCAACGGTGGTGTCCAACATGCGATTGGAGAAGCCCCACTCGTTGTCGTACCAGCTAGACACCTTCACCAGCTTGCCACTGACCTTGGTCAATGTGGCATCAAACGCGCTGGAGGCTGGGTTGTGGTTAAAGTCGATGGACACCAAGGGGGCGTCGTTGTACTCCAGAACGCCTTTGAGGGGACCTTCAGCAGCCGCTTTCAGGATGCTGTTGACTTCTTCAACCGTGGTTTCGCGCTTGGCCACGAATGACAGGTCAACCATGGACACGTTGATGGTGGGCACGCGAACAGCGTAACCATCCAGCTTGCCGTTCAACTCGGGCAGCACCAAGCCAACCGCAGCAGCTGCGCCGGTCTTGGTGGGAATCATGCTCATGGTCGCAGAACGTGCACGGCGCAGGTCTTCGTGATACACATCGGTCAACACTTGGTCATTGGTGTAAGCGTGAATGGTGGTCATCAGGCCTGTTTCCAGACCAATCACGTCATTCAGGGGTTTGACCAGCGGGGCCAGACAGTTGGTGGTGCAAGAGGCGTTGGAGATCACGGTGTCGGTGCTCTTGAGCACATTGTGGTTCACGCCAAACACCACAGTGGCGTCCACGTCTTTGCCGCCTGGAGCGGAAATAATCACCTTCTTGGCGCCGCCTTTCAGGTGGGCCGAAGCTTTTTCCTTGGAAGTAAAAAAGCCTGTGCACTCCATCACCACGTCCACACCCAGCTCGCCCCATGGCAACTCGGCTGGGTTGCGGTTGGCGAGCACTTTGATTTTGTCGCCGTTCACAACCATATAATCGCCATCCACGCTCACGTTGCCAGGAAAGCGGCCGTGGGCGGTGTCGTACTGGGTGAGGTGAGCGTTGGTTTTGGGATCTCCCAGGTCGTTGATGGCCACAATCTGGATGTCGTGTTTTTTGCCACCTTCGTAATGGGCACGCAGTACGTTTCGGCCGATGCGGCCATAGCCGTTGATCGCTACGCGAATGGTCATGACAAATCTCCTTGAAAGTAAATCAATTATTGCTGTACCAAGGCCAAAGCGGCCTCGGTGAATTTTTCTGTGCTCAGCCCAAAATGCTTGAACAAGGCACCTGCAGGTGCAGACTCGCCAAAGGTGTGCATGCCAAGCACGGTGCCCTTCACGCCAGCCTGTGCAATGTATTTGTACCAACCGTCGGTCATGCCCGCCTCTATCACGGCGATGGGCGCCTTGCCCAACACTTGCGCTTTGTAAGTTGCGTCTTGACGATCAAACACAGAGGTCGACGGCATGGACACCACGCGCGCGGCAACCCCCTTCTCTGCCAGAACTTTTTGCGTGTTCATGGCAATCTCAATTTCTGAGCCCGTGGCAATGAGAGTGACCTTGGCATCGGCTGCTTCGGCCAACACATAACCGCCTTTGGCGATCGAATTCAATACCGACTCCGAACGGGCCAGGAATGGCAGGTTTTGACGACTGAACAACAAGCTGCTTGGCCCGTCTGTGCGCATCACTGCGCTATTCCAGGCGGCCATCGATTCTACGGAATCCGCGGGGCGCCACACATCCATATTGGGCAACAAGCGCAGGGTGGCGGCATGCTCAACAGGCTGGTGGGTTGGACCATCTTCCCCCAAACCGATTGAATCGTGGGTGAACACAAAAATATTGCGCTTCTTCATGAGTGCCGCCATGCGCAATGCGTTGCGGCTGTAATCCGAGAAGGTCAAGAAGGTGGCACCAAACGGAATGTAACCACCATGCAGCGCCACGCCGTTGAGTGCCGCGCTCATGCCGAACTCGCGCACACCCCAGTTGATGTGATTGCCAGCGGTGAAACCCTCTTTATTGCGACGCACTGCCACGCACTTGGGCCAATTGGTGAGGTTGGAGCCAGTGAGGTCGGCAGAACCGCCCAACAGTTCGGGCAACTCGGCCGCGAGCAGCGTGATAGCGTTTTGGCTGGCTTTGCGGGTGGCGATGGTTTCGCCCTTGGCGGCCACTTCAGCCAGCAAACGGGCGGCAGTTTGTTCAAATTGGGCAGGCAAATCACCCGCCATGCGGCGCTTGAACTCAGCGGCCTTGGCGGGGAACTTGGCGCTGTAGGCATCAAACAACTTGTCCCAGGCTGACTGACGGGCGGCACCAGCCACCTGCGCATCCCATTGCTGGTAAACCTCGGCGGGAATCACAAAAGGCGCGTGCGTCCAGCCAATCGCGGCGCGGGTGGCTGCGATTTCGGCGTCGCCAAGCGGGGCACCGTGTACTTTGTCTGTGCCTGCCAAATTGGGTGAACCTTCGCCAATGTTGGTTTTGCAGCAAATCAGTGTTGGGCCTTTGTCCAGCGCAGCATGTTGCTTGGCCTGCGCAATGGCCGCGTCCACGGCGTCCACATCATGGCCGTTCACATTGGGAATCACATTCCAGCCATACGCCTCGAAGCGCTTGGGTGTGTCGTCGGCAAACCAGTGCTCGACCTCACCGTCAATTGAAATGCCATTGTCGTCGTACAACACGATCAACTTGGACAAACCCAAGGTGCCAGCCAAGGAGCAGGCCTCGTGGGAAATGCCTTCCATCAGGCAACCATCGCCCAAAAACACGTAGGTGTTGTGGTCCACAATCGGGAAGCCTGCCTCATTGAATTCAGCAGCCAAAAGCTTTTCGGCCAGCGCCATCCCCACCGCATTTGCAATGCCTTGCCCCAATGGGCCTGTCGTCGTCTCTACACCCGGTGTGATGTCCACTTCAGGGTGACCAGGTGTTTTAGAATGCAACTGCCGGAAATTCTTCAACTCCTCAATCGGCAGATCGTAGCCAGTCAGGTGCAACAACGCATAAATCAGCATGGAGCCATGGCCATTGGACAGCACAAATCGATCTCGATCAGCCCAAAGCGGGTTTTGCGGATTGTGCTTGAGGTGGCGGGCCCACAGGGCAACAGCAATTTCGGCCATGCCCATGGGCATGCCAGGGTGCCCGGATTTGGCGGCTTGAACGGCATCCATGGCAAGCGCGCGGATGGCGTTGGCCATGTTCTTGGAGGAAGAAGACATAGGGTCGGGGAAAGAGGGTTATGCCTGTGGCAAAGTTGGAAAAACCTGAATTTTATCAAAGCTATCCGGATAAAGCGCGTTTGCATGGGCAAACAGTCCTTTTTAAAGCGCCAAAACCACACCACACACCATGAAACAAAACGCCAACAAGCGGCACGCCCGCTTTTATTTGCCTCAAGCCCAAGCGCTTGGGCAAACCCTAGAGCTGCCAGAGGAGCTGATGCACCATGCCTCAAGGGTGCTGCGTCTAAAAGACAAAGACTTTGTGCGCCTTTGGAACGGTGCTGGCCAGGAATGGGGGGCCACCTTGCACTACCTGAGCAAAAAGTTGGCTCAGGTGACCATTGATGAAGGCCCTCACCAACAGGCGGACAGCGAACTGGTTGTGCCAGTGCATGTGATGCAAGCCCTGCCCGAAGGCGACAAAATGGATTGGGTGCTGGAAAAATGCACAGAATTGGGGGCCAGCGCCTATTGCCCGGTGCAGGCAGCACGCAGCGTGGTCAAACTCCAAGGGGAAAGGGCCCAAAAACGTCAACATCACTGGGAGCGTGTGTTGGTGGCTGCCAGCCTCCAAAGTGAGCGCAATCAACTCCCATTGCTGCAGGCGGTTCTGGGCCTGGCGGATGCCCTGGATTGCATCCGGGCAAACCATCCAAACGCCACACTGCTGTGGTTCACGCCGGAGGCGAACATGGCGTTGCAAACTTGGGCCCAAAGCCAAAGACTCGCCCCACCCAACCCGGGGCCTCTGGTGATTTGCGTGGGTCCAGAAGGTGGATGGACCCCCGAAGAAACCCAATACGCAATTGCGCAAGGCGCGCTGCCAATGCGGCTTTCAAGGCGTATCCTTAGAACTGAAACATTTGGCGTGGCTTGCCTGGCCCAATTAACAGCTTTGCTGCAATTGGAGCCACAAGCCTAAGAACCAACCACCGAGCACAGAGAGCACCGCACCATGAGCAGCACCCCAAACCTGTCCAACCCCAATCTTTTTCAGACCATGCCTTTTGTGTATGGCAATTTTCAGGCGTGTGAATACACCTTTGACGTAGACAATCCTGCCAATGGCGAAGTGATTGCCCAAGTGGGCAACACCCCAGTGGCACTGGCCCACGATGCGATACTTGCTGCCGAACGGGCCTTGGGAAGCTGGCGCAACACCACCGCCAAAAGCAGGGCGCAAATGTTGCGCAAATGGTTTGATCTGATTGTGGCCAATGCCGATGATTTGGCTTTGATTATGACGCTGGAGCAAGGCAAACCATTGGCCGAAGCCAAAGGCGAAGTGATTTACGGCGCCAGCTTTGTGGAATGGTTTGCCGAACAAGCCAAGCGAATTGAAGGCAGTGTGCTGGAATCCCCACAGCCCGGGCGTGAATTGCTGGTCATCAAACAAGGCATTGGCGTGTGTGCGGCCATCACCCCCTGGAACTTCCCCATCGCCATGATCACCCGCAAGGTGGCGCCGGCACTTGCGGCTGGTTGCACCGTGGTGGTTAAACCCGCTGAGCAAACCCCTTTGAGTGCGTTGGCATTGGCGGAACTGGGTCGCCAGGCGGGCTTTCCGGCAGGTGTTCTGAATGTGATCACCGCCGATGCACAACGTTCAATCGACATCGGCCGTGTGCTTTGCGAGAGCGAGGTTGTACGCAAGTTGAGCTTCACCGGCTCCACCGAAGTGGGGCGGATCCTGATGGCTCAATGCGCCCCCACCATCAAGAAACTGAGCTTGGAGTTGGGTGGCCACGCCCCCTTCATTGTGTTTGAAGACGCCAACCTGGACGCGGCAGTGGACGGCCTGATTTCATCCAAATACCGCAACGCCGGGCAAACCTGCGTTTGCAGCAACCGCATTTACGTTCACACGGCCATTCAAAGCGCGTTTGCGGAAAAATTGGCCGCCAAGGTGGCCCACATGGAGGTGGGCGATGGCCTGAACACCAAAGCCAGCATTGGCCCGCTGATAGACGAACAGGCGCTGGCCAAAGTCAAGCGCCATGTGGACGACGCCGTGGACAAGGGTGCGACGGTGCTCACCGGTGGCAAGCCGCATGCCTTGGGCGGCCGCTTTTTTGAACCCACTGTGATTGAAAACGCCGATCACCGCATGCTGCTCGCGCAAGAAGAAACCTTTGGCCCGGTGGCGGCCCTCTTCCCTTTTGAGCGGGAAGAGCAGGTGATTGCTCAAGCCAACAACACCCCGTTTGGCCTGGCCGCCTACTTTTACACCGAGAACACCAAACGCACCTTCCGCGTGGCGCGTGCGCTTGAATACGGCATGGTGGGCATCAACGTGGGCGTGTTTTCCAATGAGGTGGGGCCATTTGGCGGCGTCAAGCAATCTGGCTTGGGTCGAGAGGGCTCGGCTTGGGGCATCGAGGAATTTCTGGAAATGAAGTACCTGTGCATTGGCACCGTGTAAAGCGCAAGCCAGGCACAAGCCATTACAATACGGGGCAATTGCTCACACGCAGAAAGGACAGTCGCAGATGCTGACGTTTCAACAGGCCATATTGACCTTGCAAAATTACTGGGATCAGCAGGGTTGCGCCCTGCTCCAACCTTTTGACATGGAAGTGGGTGCTGGCACCAGCCACACAGCCACATTCTTGCGCGCCTTGGGGCCAGAGCCCTGGAATGCAGCCTACGTGCAACCCTCGCGTCGCCCCAAAGACGGGCGCTATGGCGAAAACCCCAACCGCATGCAGCATTACTACCAGTTCCAAGTGGTGCTCAAGCCTTCGCCCGAGAACATCATCGACCTGTACCTGGGCAGCCTTGAAGCCCTGGGCATTGACACCAAACAAAACGATGTTCGATTTGTTGAAGACAACTGGGAGAACCCAACCCTGGGGGCCTGGGGCCTGGGCTGGGAGGTGTGGCTCAATGGCATGGAAGTGACCCAGTTCACTTACTTCCAGCAGGTCGGCGGCCTGGATTGTTCACCCATTCTGGGCGAGATCACCTACGGCATCGAACGCCTCACCATGTACCTGCAAGGCAAAGAAAACGTTTACGACCTGGTGTGGACCGAGCGCGAAGAAAAAGGGGTGAAAAGGGTACTCACCTACGGCGATGTGTTTCACCAAAACGAAGTGGAGCAGTCCACCTACAACTTTGAGCACAGCAACGCCGACATGCTGTTTCGCCATTTTGGCGAATACGAGGCGGAGGCCAAGCGCCTCATTGAGGTGGGGTTGGCTCTGCCCGCCTACGAAATGATTTTGAAAGCAGCGCACACCTTCAACCTGCTCGATGCGCGCGGGGCAATTTCGGTGACCGAACGTGCAGCCTACATTGGGCGCATTCGCAACCTGTCACGCGCCGTGGCGCAAGCCTATTACGACTCGCGCGAAAAACTGGGCTTTCCCATGTGCAACACGCCTGCCGGCAAAGCGGCCTGAACTCCAACCCACAGAACAACATGAACAACACACTCCTGGTTGAGCTGTTCACAGAAGAGCTCCCACCCAAAGCCCTCAAACAACTGGGCGATGCATTCTCCAGCCTGTTGGCCGAGCACCTGCGCACAGAGGGCCACTTGGCCAGCGAAAGCACGGTGACCACCTACGCCAGCCCACGGCGACTCGGTTGCAAAATCACCCAAGTCGCTGGCACCTCACCAGACAAAACCCTGGTGGAGCGATTGCTGCCCGTTAAAATTGGGCTAGATGCCAACGGCCAAGCCACACCCCCCCTGCTCAAAAAATTGGAGTCCTTGGGTTTGGCCCATGTGCCGGTGAGCCATCTGGAAACCACCAGCGATGGCAAGCAGGATGTATTGAACATTCGCCGCACCGTGGCAGGAAAAAGCCTGGCTGAGTCGCTGCAAACCGCCTTGCAAGCGGCCACCACCAAACTGCCCATTCCAAAGGTAATGAGTTACCAGCGCCCAGACGGCAGCACCGTGCATTTTGTGCGGCCTGCGCATCGCTTGGTGGCTTTGCATGGATCGAAAGTGGTGCCCGTGCAAGTGCTGGGGTTGGAGAGTGATCGCATCACAGGCGGGCACCGATTCTTGGGGCAAGCCGTTGTGAACATTCAGAGCGCAGACAGCTACGAGAGCCAGTTGCGTGAAGAAGGCAAAGTGATTGCCAGTTTTGCCGAGCGCAAAGCCGCCATTGAGCAGGCCCTTGCCCAACAGGCCGCGGGTGACAAGGTGGTGCAACCAGACGAGTTGGTGGACGAGGTGTGCGCCCTGGTGGAATGGCCCGTGGTTTACGAGGCTGGCTTTGAAAAAGAGTTTCTGGAAGTGCCGCAGGAATGCCTGATCCTCACCATGCAAGCTAACCAAAAATATTTTGCAATCACCGACCAGAGCGGCAAAATGAAAAACCGCTTCCTGTTGGTGTCCAATCTTTTGACAGAAACACCAGCGCTAATCACCAGCGGCAACGAACGCGTGTTGCGCGCCCGCCTGGCCGATGCCAAATTCTTTTTCGACCAAGACCGCAAAAAAACACTGGAGAGCCGTTTGCCAGGCCTGGCCAACGTGGTGTACCACAACAAACTGGGCACACAAAAAGACCGCAATGCCAGATTGGTGGCACTGGCAGAGATGCTGGCACCTGTCACGGGCGCACCGGCTGAACAGGCCAAACGCGCGGCCTTGCTGTGCAAAACCGACCTGCTCACCGACATGGTGGGTGAATTTCCGGAATTGCAAGGCAACATGGGCGAGCACTATGCTCGCCACGATGGAGAACACCCCAACGTGGCCCAAGCGATTGCAGACCATTACAGCCCACGCTTTGCGGGCGACCAATTGCCCCGCAACCCCGTGGGCCTGGCCGTGGCGCTGGCTGACAAGCTTGAGACCCTTGTGGGCATTTATGGCATCGGTCTGATCCCAACCGGCGACAAAGACCCCTTCGCATTGCGCAGGCACGCACTGGGCGTGATCCGGATGGTCATCGAAAAAGACCTGCCATTGGACCTACATGCCACGCTTGCCCAGGCGGCGGCGCTGTTTGCCGAGTTTGCCGACTTCAAAGCCAGCACCGATGGGTTGACCGCTTTTGTGCAAGACCGGCTGCGTGGTTACCTCAAAGACCACGGCTACAGCACAGCGGAAGTGGAGGCTGTACTCAGCCAAAACCCAAGCCACTTTGCCGACCTGCCCAAGCGCCTTCAAGCTGTGCGCGCTTTTGCGCAATTGCCCGAAGCGCAAGCCTTGGCTGCTGCCAACAAGCGCATCAACAACATCCTCAAAAAAGCAGAACAAGCAAACACACAACTTGATCCTGCACTGCTGCAGCTAGACGCCGAAAAACAACTGGCACACCAGGTGCAGGAAGTGGAGCCCAAAGCCACCGCCGCATTCCACGCGGGCGACTATCAACAAGCGCTTCTGGTGCTTGCCCCTTTGAAGGGCGCAGTGGATGCATTTTTTGATGGCGTGATGGTGATGGACAACAATCAAGCCCTGAAAAACAACCGGATTGCCTTGTTGGCGCACCTCCACGGCCTGATGAACCGCGTGGCCGATATTTCACAACTGGCGGTGTAAACACGCAGCACCAGCGCAAGGACACACCCATGAAACTCATCGTGCTCGACCGGGATGGCGTGATCAACGAAGATTCCGATGAATACATCAAATCACCGGATGAATGGATTCCCATCCCCGGCAGCATGGAGGCGATTGCAAGGCTTAACCGCGGTGGTTATCGCGTGGCGGTGGCCACCAATCAAAGCGGCATTTCACGCGGCATGTTCGACCTGGAGACGCTCTCAGCCATGCACAAAAAGATGCATGACCTGGCCAATGAAGCAGGCGCGCACATTGATGGCATCTTTTTTTGCCCACATGGCCCCGACGACAAATGCAATTGCCGCAAACCCAAACCTGGCTTGTTTGAAGAAATTGAGAAACGCATGGGCCTGAGCCTGCAGGGCGTGCCCTGTGTGGGCGACTCCTTGCGTGATCTGCAGGCCGGCGCCGCACGCGGCTGCGTGCCCTTTTTGGTTAAAACAGGCAAAGGAAAAAAAACCTGGGAAAGCAAAAAAGACGAATTGCCCACTGGCACCACCGTGTTCGACAACCTGATGGCTGTGGCCGAGCACCTGGTACCAGATGATCCATTTGCAAGCTGAACCCCACCCACAACA
>DASUDK010000070.1:0-3700 GCA_036275655.1 Limnobacter sp.
GCGTCTGTTGGCACGTTAAAATCAACGCGAATCAGCACGCGCTTGTTGGATACGTTTTGGTCGGTCAGGCGCAGAAAACGCAACATTGCAATGGCTCTCAAGGAAGGTTGTTGAAAACAATCCCGGATTATAACGCCCCACGGGGGTTTTTCAGTCCCCTCCCCCTCTGCTTTGCGGTTGGATTGATTGCGATTGTTGCCCAATTCGCAGTGGGGCCCGCAACGCCACAAACACTTGATTCGATTGAATCATTCTTCCTGCGCAGCCTGTTGACCCAGTTTGTGCACCTGGGCACTTGGCACCTGGTACTCAACTTGGTTGGCCTGGTGATTGTGGCCTGGGGATTTGGCGCCATGTTCACCACTGGGCATTGGTTGAGTTGCCTGATGGCTGCTGTGGTTTGGGTGGCGGGCTATGTGAGCTGGATAGAGCCCCTTAACTGGTACTGCGGTTTAAGTGGGGCCTTGCACATGCTGTTTGTGGTTGGCTTGGGATTGGCCTTCGTGGCCACGCGCCACACAGGCCCACGTGCTTGGCCCCTGTGGATCATGGTCTTGGGCCTGTTGTTCAAACTGTTGTTGGAGTGGCAGGCGCCTGGGGGCCCAGACACCCTGTTGCAAGGCCCGGTGGCGCTTGCGGCGCACCGGGGTGGTGTGCTTGGTGGGGTGATTTGGCTGGCCGTGTTGTGTGGCCTCAGGCGCTTGCACACTTGACCCTGAACACACTGCACAAGCCCAACAAAGCCAACAAACCGATTAGGTTTAACCCACCACCACCGCCTCCACCCCCACCACCAGAGGACACAGCCCCTGCACCCGACGAACCAGAGCTGTTGTCTGTGGTGGGTGATGTCGTGCCTGTGCTGGCGCTGGTGGAATTGGAGGGAGCGCTGGCATCATCTCCGTTGGCAACCACACGGATGGCGGTGAAACTGGTGTGACTCTCGCCCACAGAATCGGTCACCGTGAGCCGGAATATGAGGTCACTTGTGCTGCTGGCGGCAGGCAAATCCACATCGGCCGTGGTGGCCGTGCCACTCAACACTTGCTCGCCCGACACTTGTGTCCACGCATACGATGCAACGCTGCGCCCGCTGGACACGGAACTGCTCGCGCCGCGTAACCGGACGGGATTCAAACCACTGGCGCTCTCTTGATACCCGCTGGATGAGAGGCCATTGGCCGTGGCAGAGGCATTGGCTATTGGGCGAGTGCCCCTCGCGGCCTGCACGGCGGCCTGTGCATTCAACATGCCAGCGCCACACACGGCCGTGGTGCAATTGCAGGTGCCACTGCCTTGGTTTGCAGCGCATGTGGTGAGCCGTGGACTAAGGAAGCTGGAAGTGTTTTGCAAAATCAAGCTGCGCAATTGGGCTGGGCTTAAATTTGGGTTGACCGCACGCATCAACCCTGCGGTGGAAGCCACCAAGGGGGATGCAAACGATGTGCCGGTTTTGCTGGCCAGGCTTGCGGATTGTGGGGTGGTGGTTCCAGTGTTGCTCAAACCCACCAATCCGTTTGAGAAACCGCCAGGCGCCATCAGGTCCACCGAGGAACCAATTGCACTGTAACTTGCCCGGCTGCCATCGCGATCCAAAGCACCCACCGAGATGACGTTGTTGCAGTTGGCTGGCGAATCCGCAGAGCCTCCCCCATTGCCCGCGGCCGCAACCACCAAGGTGCCTGCTGCGGTGACACGATCCACCACGTTTTGCTCAAAAGAGCTGCAGGTGGTGGAGCTGCCCAAGCTCAGGTTAATCACGTCGGCAGGGTTGTTGTTGCGTGGAATGCCCGGCACATCCAGGCCTGCGGCCCACAGCATGGCGTCCAGCACATCCGAAAGCAGACCACCGCACTTGCCCAGCACGCGGACAGGCAAAACCTTGGCATTCCAGTCTGCTCCAGCAACCTGGGAATTGCTGTTGGTGTTGGCGGCGATCTGGCCAGCCACAAAGGTGCCATGCCAACTGGAGGTTTTTACCGAACAACCCTGAAATGGACCACTCTGAGACTCGGAATCGCTCACCCAGTTGCCCGGGTCTGAGGCGTCGGAATCGCGACCATTGCCGTCATTCGCCGTGGGTACATCGGACACAAAGTCATAGCCTGCCAAAAGCCTGCCTTGCAGGTCTGGGGTGTTGAACACCACGCCAGAATCAAGCACGGCAATAATCACATCGGCGCTGCCCTTGATCAAGTCCCAGGCAAGATCAAAACGAGACCCCGCCGTGCTTGCGGTGGATCTCAAAGCCCATTGATTGGAAAAAGAAGGGTCGTTGGGTGTCTCAAATGCACGCATGGGACGGTCTTCTATGGCAAATTCCACCTCGGGGTCGCTGCGCAGACGGTTCAAGTTGGATTGAATATCACCCTCACGCACACTGCTGCCCCATCGCATCACATGGGTGCCCAAGGTACCGGCCCTTTGCCAAGTGGCATGCACATTGTTGCGGGCCATGACCTCCGCCAAAAACTCGCCCTCTTTCTCCAGACGACGAACAGAGGGTGTGGCGCTGAGCTCGACCGCGTTTTTAAGCTTGATGATGAACTGCGGGCTGGCCGATGGCCGGACCAAGTCCGCTTGTTGGGGCTGCTGGGCGTGGGCGGCGGTGATGGTGGCGCACACCGGCCACAGTGCCGCAGCCATCAGCAGCGCGCGGGCTCGACGGAGCCAGCGAGTGCCAGGGTTTGTAACAGAACGGGATGGGCGTAATGTCAACATGTTTTAACTCTTGAACAAGGATGCTTCAAGGTTATCGATGTGACCCAGCGGCTCATCGCCGGAAAAGAACGCAGAACGGAGCTTAATTCAGCCCTGTGAAACGATTGAAATCAAAAGGGTTACGCAAATGGAAGGGGGTCAGCAAACCGAATTATTTTTTCGCCTTGGGTGCTGCTTTGGGTTTTGGAGCAGGCGCGACGCCATCGCGCTGAACCGGTTTGGCTGGTTGCAACTCGGGTGGAATTTCGCCCAGCACATAAATTGCATAACCATCTCGGAAAAAACCAGTGCTTTTTAATTGATCATTGTGCGTCAAAGGGGCCTCTTTCACGACGGTTGACCAAGGGTTGAGTATCCCGTTGTATTTCAAAGTGTCGAGGAAACCTTTCACATCGGCGCGTTTGAACAGGTAGGGAATGGCGCCAACTGGACAAATCCATTCACGCCGACCTTCGTCAGAGCACGAATTGGCGTGATAGCGATACCCGGTCGTTGTGTCCAGAAACATCTCAGGCAGCACCAGGATTTCACCTGCCTTGGCGCTTACTTTCAGGGTTTGAATGAGCCCGCCGTTTAACAGCGTCGTCTCGAGGTTTTCGGTGACTGTTGGAATGGCTTTGCGATACCCGGTGGCCGCATAATTTCGGGTGCCCATGTACATGTCTTCGCTGATGGCCACCGTGCCCACAAAACCGGTAATCACAGGTTTGTAGTAATCCACGGTCTCGGTGTAAACATAGGGCTCGCTCCACATCTCAGACGCAAAACGGACATAGCCCAACGGGGACGGCGCAGGCTTCGGCAACAAGTTCTGCGGTTTTTCTCGCAACTCCACCGTGGGAAACCGGTGATGGTGCCCGCCCGCAAAATAATCACCAGGCTCAACAGCGACCATGGCGAATTTGTCCGACATGCTTGGGTGCCACTCCCCATCCATCATGGAAAAGTGACGCGTTCCACCTAAAACCACCTGGCCGGC
>DASUDK010000071.1:0-4130 GCA_036275655.1 Limnobacter sp.
GCTCCCGGTGGCTTCTGGGCGCAAGCCAGGCTGCGCAGGTGCATGGCGAGGCAGGTGGCCGCCCGGGGCCCAGGCCGGAGCAGAAGGCTTGGTGCGAGCATCCAGAAAACCTGCCCTTGCGTGCCGCAAAGGACCGGTGCCGCGCAACCGACAGGTTGCCGGCAGGGGCCGAGCCCGACCGCGCAGTTTTGTCGGGGCGGCCCCAGGTCTCTTCAGGCCCAGCAAGGGAGACACAGGTTTTCAGCGAGAAACAAGCCTCTGCTCGGCCTCGGGCCAGAAAGGTAACTCTCTCGGCCTGTGGCCATAGATGTAGCTCAGCCCCGGGCAAGTAACGAGGCTCGGCCTCGGGCCAGTAGAGAGGCTCGGCCTGCGGCCATGGATGTAGCTCAGCCTCGGGCTGGCAACAAGGTGGCGCATTCACAGCTTAGACAAGCACATGACCATGCCACGCCGCCAAGGCCTGCGCGGCACGCTGGGCAACAACTGGTGCCACCCGTGCGCCGTCTTCAAGCCCCGCCGTGATCCAGGTGCCTCCCACCGCTTGCACAGCAGGGATGCTCCGCCATTCCTGCAGGTTGTTCACGGTGACGCCGCCAGTGGGCACCACGCGCGCACTGGAAAGGGCTGCGGTGATTCCGGCGAGGGCCTTGGGTCCACCCGCAGCCATGGCCGGGAAAAATTTCAAAAGCTCGAAGCCCAGTTCCAAGGCGCGCATCACTTCCGACGCGGTGGCCACACCGGGCACCCAGGCGTGCTGGTGCTTCAGGGCATGCGCAGCCAGTGTTTCGGTTAGACCGGGTGAAATAAACAGGCTTGCGCCTGCATCGGCCGCCTGTTCAAACTGTTCGGGTTGTAACACAGTACCTGCCGACAGCTTCATGGTTGGGAAATGTTTGGCAATCTCGCGCATGGCTTGCAGGGCGTCTGGGGTGCGCAGGGTGATTTCCATTTGATCAATCCCGCCTTGCAACAGACCTTCTGCGATTTCTAGCCCTTGTTTGGGGCTGTGCACCACCACGACGGGCAGCACGCCTTGCGACAGCCAGGTGTGCGTGTATTCAATGCGGTCTGGGGTGTGTGGGGGCTTGTTCATGGTGTAGTTTCCTCTGTGGATTCCATGGGGGCAAACAGGTTGCTCGCGCCCTCTTCGGCGCTGCTCACGGTGTTGCGCCACATCTGGAAGTAGGCGCGCCCCAGGCTCACTGCTTGCTGGGGTGGTGGGCGGTGTTCCCGCACGGCCAGGTTGGCGGTGGTGCTGAGTTCGCCCGTGTGGGCATCCACGGTCACCAAGTCGCCATCGCGCAAGCGGCCAAGCGGGCCTTGCATGCTGGCCTCTGGGCACACATGGATGGCCGACAGCACTTTGCCGGATGCGCCGCTCATTCGCCCATCGGTCACCAAGGCGACGGGCAAGCCCTGATCTTGCAACACGCCCAGGATGGGGGTGAGCTTGTGCAGCTCGGGCATGCCGTTGGCGCGAGGTCCTTGGTGAATCACAACCGCGACCAAGGCCTGTGTGAATTCGCCACGGTTGAATGCGTCAATCACATGTTGCTGGTCGGTGAACACCCTGCAGGGGGCTTGCACGCGGCGGTGCTCTGCTTTCACGGCCGACACTTTGCACACGCCTCGCCCCAGGTTGCCTTGCATTAGGCGGATGCCACCGTCGGGTTGAAAAGGATCATGGTGTGGGCGCAGCACCGCCAGGTTGCGGGATTCGCTGGGTGCACGGGTGGCAAATTGTTCTGCACTGGGCAACACCTCGCCCACGGTGTCGGCCATGGATTTGCCCCACATGGTGAGGGCGCCGCCATCCACGTAGCCACCATCGATGAGGGTGGCCAACAGCGAGGCTGTGCCACCGGCGGCCTGAAATGCGTTCACGTCCTCGCTGCCGTTGGGGTAGACGCGCGTAAGCAAAGGCACCACGCTGGAGATGGTTTCCATGTCGGTCCAGTCGATGAGGTAGCCCGCTGCTCGAGCCACTGCAACCCAGTGAATGGTGTGGTTGGTGGACCCGCCCGAGGCCATCAGGCCCACCAGGGCGTTCATCAGCGATTGGGCATTCACCAAGTGACCAAGCCGAAGCGCCGGGTTGCGTGTGGCGCTCTCAATGGCACGCACACTGTCTGCAATCAGCGCCTGCCGTTGGGGGCTTGTGGGCAATTCAAAGGCCCCTCCGGGGAACTGCAAGCCCATGAAGTCGAGCATCAATTGGTTGGAGTTGGCCGTGCCATAAAACGTGCAGGTGCCCGGGCTGTGGTACGCCTTTTCTTCCGATTGCAGCAATTCGTCGCGGCTGGCTTTGCCCTGTGCAGCCAGTTGCCTGACCTTGGCTTTGTCTTGGTTAGACAGGCCGGTCTCCATGGGCCCGGCCGGGATGAACACACAGGGCAGGTGCCCAAATCCCAAAGCGCCAATCAGGAGGCCTGGGGCGATTTTGTCACACACCCCCAGCAGAATGGCCGCATCAAACACATTGTGGGACAGGCCGATGCAGGCAGACAGTGCGATCACGTCCCGTGAGAAGAGCGAAAGCTCCATGCCCTCCCGGCCTTGTGTGACCCCATCGCACATGGCGGGTGTGCCGCCCGCCACCTGGGTGGTGGCGCCGAGCTTGCGTGCATGTTCGGCAATCGTTTGTGGGTAGTTTGCAAATGGTTGATGCGCAGACAACATGTCGTTGTAGGCCGTCACAATGCCGAGGTGTGGGGCCTTGTGCAGGGCGATGGTGCGTTTGGCGCTGCCTGGGTAAATGGCTGTGGTGTGGGCCAGGTTGGCGCAACCCACAGCGTTGCGGTCTTGGGGCCCTTGGGGCAGGCTTTGCAGGTACGCAGCACGCGTTTTTTTGGATCGCGCTTCGATGCGGTCACGCAGTGCAAGCAGCTTGGGATGGAGATGGGTGGCCATGTGTTTGCCCCAGTGAGGGTGTGTATGATGGGTTTGCCTTGATTGCTTATTTGTAACATAATTACATCACCTGGGCAATTGATGTAACTGCGTTTCCTGCATTTGCAGTCCAGTTGCCCCTTCGGAGACCACCATGTTGAACCAAGCAAGCAGCCCTTCCAGCGACCAGGCCCCCTCGCCTGTGGACGCTTTCACCTTTGTGCTGCATGGGGCTGGAGGCGACTTGGCCAAACGCAAAATCATTCCAGCATTGGCGCACCTGGCCAAAGCCGGGTATTTTGCGCCGCAGTCGCGGGTGGTGTTTGTTCAACGCGAACCGCAAACACCCGAGCAGGCGCTTGCGGCCGTGGACGCATTTTTACTCAAAGCTGGGGACGAGGCCGCGCGCTTGAGCTTGCCTGCCTTGCAACCATTTTTAAGCACTTGCCAATTGAGCCTGGGGGGCGCGAGCGCTGCCTCTGCCTTGAAGCAAGCGGTGGCTGGTGGGCCCGAGCCGGTGGTGCATTACGCCGCTTTGCCCTCCTCCCGGTTCATCGATTTGATTGATTGCCTGGAAGAGGTGCGCGACCCCAACCGCCTTCGCCTGGTGCTGGAAAAGCCCCTGGGTTTCAACGCCCGCGAGTCGGCGCAGATTGAGGAGGCGGTGGCTCGCAAGCTGGACGAATCGCAGGTCTACCGCATCGACCATTACCTGGGCAAACAGGCTGTGCAAAACATGCTGGCCTTGCGTTTGGGCAATCGGATTTTTGAACCCCTGCTCACCCGCGAGCATGTGGCCCACGTGCAAATCACGGTGGCCGAAGATCTGGGTGTGGAGGATCGGGCCGGATTTTATGAGCATGCGGGCGCTTTGCGCGACATGGTTCAAAGCCACATTCTGCAGTTGTTGGCCATTGTGGCCATGGAGCCACCTGTGTCCCTGGAGGCCAACTCCCTGCGGGACGAAAAGCTCAAAGTGCTGCGCTCGCTCAAGGTGCCACAGGTCACGGGCATCCCAGAGATTGTGGTGGGCCAGTACGGCGAAGGGTATGTGAAAGGCCAGGCGGTGCCGCGCTACCGGGACGAAAAAGGCGTTGCCCCCAACTCGACCACCGAAACCTATGTGTCCTTTCGCACCGAGGTGCAAACCTGGCGTTGGGCCGGTGTGCCCTTCCTGGTGCGCACGGGCAAGCGCATGCCTCGGCGGTTTGCAGAGATTGTGATCCAGTTTCGGGATGTGC
>DASUDK010000072.1:0-10487 GCA_036275655.1 Limnobacter sp.
CAGTTAATTCATTTTGTTGTACACATTACTCACCACACCCTTTAAGGAAGGTAAAAAAATATGGTAACAACAGAAACAAAACCAGTAGAAGCAGAGGCAAACAAAGCAGCACCCGCCGCCAAAAAACCAGCAGCAAAAAAACCCGCTGCTAAAAAACCTGCAGCAGCAAAACCCGCTGCCGCTAAAAAACCAGCCGCAGCCAAAAAGCCCGCTGCTGCCAAAAAGCCAGCTGCCAAAAAGCCGGCTGCCGCAAAACCCGCCGCAGCAAAAACTGCAGCCGCCAAAAAGCCTGCTGCCAAAAAAGCCGCAGCGCCTAAAAAACCCGCAGCCAAGAAGCCAGCAGCCACAAGCCGCGCCAAAGCAGCCGCTACCAGCGTAGCCAATGCAGCAAGCAAAGCCAAAAAGACCGTGGCCAAAAAGGCGACCGCTGCCAAGAAAAAACCCGCAGCAGCCGCCAAGTCAGTGTTCAGCGCTGCCGACCGCAAGAAATTGCTGGGTGAAGTACAGAAGCAGATCAAGGACCTTGAAAAACAAGTCAAGACCATGGTCAAGTCAGTGCAGACTGACGTGATTGCCAAGATCAAAAAACAGCTTGGCATTAAGTGATTTGAAATAAGCAAGAAGAACGAAACACTGCATGACCCCACGTTGGGGACCGCTGCAGAATTTTTCTTCAAACCCGGTGAACCGAAAGGTCACCGGGTTTTTTATTGATCAGTTTTTTGGAAGCGGATTCATCTGTGCATCAAAATGATCCAGGCTTGGCATTGGCAACGCACTGCGATTGTGCAAATTGTCCACCGCCACATCGAGTTGCTCAAGAATGGCATGGCGAGCTTCTTCGGGAATGTAAGGCACATGGTAAGCCGCAAACGGCTCCAAGACCTCAAAGCCTGCATAGCCCAGCGAGCCACGCAACACAGGGCTGAGCAATCCACACAGATCACCGTGCACACTGCCCTGGCCAAACATGTGTTCACGCCCACCCAAAGTGAACGTCACCCAGGCGCGTTTGCCCTTCATCAGCCCGCGGTCATAAAAATTTCGCCCACCGTACACCAGGCCAGACAAAAACACCCGATCAATCCAGCCCTTCAAAATGGCTGGGACAGAAAACCAAAACAGCGGGAAATTAAAAATCAACACATCCGCCTTTTTCAGCTTCTCGACTTCTTGCGCAATGTCGGCAGGCAAAGTGCCCGACTTGCTGGCGTGCCTCTGCTCCAGGGCGTACACCAAGTAATCGGGATTGTTGCGCTCGGCAAAATCTTCTGCCTTGGCCACGGGGTCAAATCCTTGTGCGTATAAATCCGACACCTCCACAACATGCCCCTGAGACTCAAAGCGCGCCTTCATGCGATGCATCATGGCTGTACAAAAGGACTGGGGTTCGGGATGCGCGTGGACAATCAGAATATTCATGGTGGGCATGGGTGATGAAGACCACCCATGCTACCAAAAAAGCGTTAAATCACGCCGTAAGCCAACATGGCATCAGCAACTTTCACAAAACCCGCCACGTTGGCGCCCTTTAGATAATCAATGTGACCGTCTTCTTCGGCACCGTAATGCACGCACTTTTTGTGAATGTCAGCCATGATGGCGCGCAAACGCTGGTTCAGCTCGTCCCTGGACCACGACAAACGCATGCTGTTTTGTGTCATCTCCAACCCAGACACCGCCACACCACCCGCATTGGCGGCTTTGGATGGCGCAAACAAAATGCGCGCGGCCTGAAACACATCAATCGCGCCTTTCTCTGAGGGCATGTTGGCCCCCTCGGACACACCCATGCAGCCGTTTTGCACCAGCATGCCGGCCTCTTCAGCGTTGATCTCGTTTTGGGTGGCACAGGGGAAGGCCAACTCGCAGGGAATGTGCCAAGGCCGCTTGTTGGCAATGAACTCCGCACGCGGGTACTTCTCGAGGTACTCACTGATTCTGGCTCGCTTGACTTCTTTCAATTCTTTGATGTGCTCCAACTTCTCCATGGTGATGCCGTCACTGTCGTGAAGCGTGCCGGAAGAATCGGACATGGTGATCACTTTCCCACCCAGGGCGAGGATTTTTTCCACCGCATATTGGGCCACATTGCCAGAGCCACTGACACTGCACACACGGCCCTCAATTTTCATGCCTTTGTGAGCCAACATGTCTTCCATAAAATAGACCACGCCGTACCCTGTGGCCTCCACACGAATCTCGCTGCCGCCAAAGGCCAATCCTTTGCCGGTGAGCACGCCGGTGAATTCATTGCGAATGCGTTTGTATTGCCCAAACATGTAAGACACCTCGCGACCACCCACGCCGATGTCACCAGCGGGCACGTCCGTGAATGGACCGATGTGGCGGCACAGCTCCGTCATAAACGCCTGGCAAAACCGCATGATCTCTCGTTCACTTTTGCCCTTGGGATTGAAATCTGAGCCTCCTTTGCCGCCCCCCATGGGCAGGCCCGTCAAACTGTTTTTAAAAGTCTGCTCAAAGGCCAAAAACTTCAGGATGCTTTGGGTGACGTTGTCGTGAAATCGAATGCCGCCTTTGTAAGGGCCAATCGCGTTGCTGTGCTGCACGCGGTAACCACGTTGGGTCCGAACATGGCCTTGATCATCCTCCCAACACACGCGAAAACTCACGATGCGATCGGGTTCGGTGAGGCGTTGAAGAATTTGGGCTGCCTCGTACTTGGGGTGTTTTTGTGTGAAGGGAAGAATATGTTGCGCAACCTCGTGTACTGCTTGGTGAAACTCTGGCTCTCCGGGGTTTCGACGAATCAAACCTTGCATGAATTCATCGAGGGCTGGGTTGTTGCTCATGGCGTGTTCTCCTTGGGGCATCCTTGGGGACTTCAATCGTGAACAGCGAACAAGCAGTGTTACAGAAGGCGTGTGAATCCACCAGAGGTGGTTCTGGGGATATCCCCAAAAAGTGGGCACAAGTGTTGGGATAGCATGTGGACAAGTGGTCCAAGCCATTCAAAAGACGGACTATTTAATGGGCTGACTAAAAATTGGGCAGGCTTGCTTCTGGTTGGCCATTTTGCTGGATTTGCGCATGGCGGAAAATGATGGACGCTTCCATGCGGTTCTTGGCTTTCAAACGCTCAAGAATGTCTTTCACATGCCCTTTCACGGTTTCCACACTGATGTTCAGCAGCTGAGCGATCTCTTTGTTGCTGTGGCCAGCCCCAATCAACTCCAGCACCTCCACCTGCTTGTGCGTCAGCCCGCGGGTCAACTTGGGGATTTCAATCAGATCAATGTCTGCCATGCGCAAGCCGCTGCGAATCAAATCGATCAATTTGGGAAACGGCGTGAACTTGGAAAATGCAATGAACCGATCCAGGTCGAATCGGCGCAGTTGGGCCATCACCTTGTCATCGTTGGCGGTGATGAGCACAGGGATGTTGGGGAACAAAGTCTCGAACAAACCGATGAAGGTGTCCGCCTGCACATCGCGCAAATGGAAATCGGTGATCACCATGGCGGGAAACTCCAGCACCGCGTGGCGGGCAGCTTCCTTGAGCGTTGAAAATTGCCGTATGCGCGCATGCGGCGCCACATCCTTGACCATCTCCACCAAGCCAAAGCTCACAATGGGATGATCGTCGATGACGTACACCACCTGCCTCTCCAAACTGTCCAGCTTTTTAATCACGGTTGACTCGCGCGCTTTGATCCATGGTTTCACTTTAATTGACAGTGGACTTAAAACAAGCGTTGAACAAAGCCCAGAACTTGCGCCAGTTCGGCACTTTCAGGCCTGTTTCTGAAGACATCATTGACACAACGTCAATAATTAAACTACCATCCAAATCATGAGCTATGTCATTGATCGCCGCGAAGAAGAAAAGGAACGCCGCCGGGAAGAAATTCTTGATGCGGCAGAACGTGTTTTTACCAGCAAAGGCTTTGAAGCCGCCACCATGGACCAAGTCGCCCGCGAGGCACGCGTGTCTCGTGCGCTGGTTTATGTGTACTTCAAAGACAAAACCGCGCTGCACCAAGGGGTGTGTTTGAGGGGCCTGCGCCTGCTTCGAGAGGCATTTCAACAAGCTCGCCAAAGCAAAAAAGCAGGCCATGAGCAAGTGCGTGAAATTGGTCTGGCCTACATGCGCTTTGCCGAAACCTACCCCATGCACTTTGCCGCCATGTCTAGGTTTGAAGCCCAAGCGCCCGACATGACCCAACCGGACACCTGCTCCGCCACGCTCGAAATGATACAGGCCGGGCAAAAGGTCCATGAAGAAATTGTGCTGGCCTTGGCACAAGGCATGGCTGACAAAACCTTGCGCAGCGATTTGGACAATCTGATGCAAATCTCCATCACCCTCTGGGGGTTTACGCACGGCACCATTCAGCTGGCTCAAACCAAAGGCACATTCATCGAAAGCATGGGCATTTCCAAACAAGCTTTCATGAAACAAGCGGTGGATCTTTCCATGCATGCCCTCATCAACCGCAACAGCGGAGGCAACAAGTGAACCCATTCAAACCTGGCCGCGCCTTGCCAAGAGGCGCTTTTTTTTGCACACCATTTGACAAGCGTCTAATACTTAAACCCTTGTTAATTGCATGGTTGGGCAGCACCCCCGGATTGGTCATGGCCAGCGCAGTGCTGGACCAGTACCTGGCGCAGGCCCTGGCCAACAATCCAGCACTGGCACAAGCCAACTTTGAGGTGGAGGCCGAGCGTCAGCGACTAGAAAACCTGCGTGCACGTTATTACCCCACACTGAGTTTGCAAGCACGCGCCAGCGTGGCCGAGGGCGGACGAACAATTGATTTTCCCGCTGGTGACTTGCTCAATCCGGTGTACAACACGCTCAACGCCCAACTCGTGGCCAATGGTCAAGCACCGCAATTTCCCAACGTGAGCAACCAGTCCATCCCGCTTCTGCGCCCCACGGAGCAAGACACGCGCTTGGTGGTTCGGGGACCCATTTTTGAACCCACTTTGAATCAACAAGTCACTGCACAGCAAAATGCCATGCAAGCCCAAGAGGCCGCAAGGCTGCAGGTGAAAGAAGAACTCACGCGCGACCTGCAAACCGCGTATTGGCAATTGGCACAGGCCAACGCCAAAGTGAGTATTTTGGAAACCAGTCTGCGCACCTTGCAAGAAAACGAGCGGGTGAACAAAGCCCTCTACAGCGCGGGCGAGACCACCCTCGACGCCCCCAAACGGGCCGAAGCAGAACGCCTGGACATTCAGGTCGCCTTGCAAGAAGCCCGCACCCAGGCCTTGCTGGCCAAAGAGTATTTCAACCTCTTGCGGTTTGCGCCCAACAACGCGGACGTGGAATTGCCCGCCGGCCAACCGAGTCACCAAGACATTGAAGACGCCTTGGCCAACCTCACACCCCAAGCCCCCGCCAGCAGCCCTGCCCCGGCACTCACCCGGCTGGAGCGCAGCCTGGCAGCGCAACGCGCCCAAGTCGATGCAAGCCGCGCCGCATACAAACCAACCTTGGGTTACCAAATTGATGCGGGCTACCAAGGCCGCGATTACTCCACCGGCCCCAACACAGGTTTTGCCTCAGCCGCCGTGGTGCTCAATTGGACCTTGGCCGATGCAGGCATCCGCAGCAGCGATGTGGCCCGCAGTCAAGCACAATTGAACGCATTGGCCGCCCGCAATCAGCAGGTCAATCGCCAACTGCAACTTGCAAAACTGCAGTCGCGCGAAAATCTCCTGGTCTCGCTCAACAGCATCGAGGCACGTCGCGCACAAAAGCAGGCGGCAGAAGAAAGCCTGCGCATCACGGCGAAAAAACGCGATGCCGGCGAAATCACCCCAATTGAATTTTTAAGCGCAGAACAAGCGGCCACCCGCGCGCAACTTGGCCTGGTCAACGCCCTGTACCAGGCTCGCATTGACCACGCCATTTGGCAGTTCAACAACCGCAACATCCCAGAGCTTGCCCCCCTGCAAGGAACACAACCATGAAGCGCATCCAGACACCGACCAACAACCCCTGGCGCAACACCCCCCTGGCCATGCTGCTGGGCAGCCTCCTGATGCTTGCCGCCTGTGGCCCCGCCACGCCAGAAGAGCCGACCGAAGTTGAACTTCGCCGCGTCAAGGTGAGCACGGTTGAGCAAGGCCCCGCCAGCGCCCTGGTTGAAGTGCCAGGCGTGGGTGCTTTTCGCGATGAAACACGACTGAGCTTCAAGGTGGGCGGCGTCATCGAGCGCATCACCGTGCGCGAGGGCGACACCATCAAAGCGAGCCAGCGGCTGGCCTGGCTGGACAAACAAGAGGTGAACGCTGCAGTCAGCCAGGCGCAAGCCGGCTTTGACAAAGCACAACGTGACCTGCAACGTGGCGAACAACTGCGCAGCGACGAGGTCATCTCCAACGTTCAACTACAAAACCTCACCACCGCCGCACAACTCGCGCGCGCACAACTGAGCCAAGCGCAATTTGCGAGCGCAACCGCCGAAGTGAGTGCACAAAGCGATGGCGTGGTGCTCAAACGCTTTGCGCAAGTGGGCGAAGTGGTGGCACCGGGCCAACCCGTGTTGCTGGTGGGCAGCCGCAGCAGTGGCTTTGTGCTCAAAGCGAGCCTGGCCGATCGCCAAGCGGTGCACATCGCTTTGGGCAACACCGCCACAGTGGAGTTTGACGCACTGCCTGGCACACGCTGGCCAGGCAAAGTGATTGAGCAAAGTCAGGCAGCTGACCCGGCGACCGGCACCTACGGCGTTCTCGTCCAGGTGGACACCCGTGCGCATCCGCAACTCAATCTGCTCTCGGGCATGCAAGGCCGCGCCATGATCCAACCCACCGCGTTTGACAACACCCGCAGCTACGTGCCCATTGAGGCCGTGGTTGAAGGCGACAACCGCAGGGCATGGATTTACACCGTGCAAGCCGACAACACCGTCAAACGCGAGGCCGTGGAAGTGGCGTTTGTGGTTGGTGGCAAAATTGCTTTGCAGGCGCCTCTGCCAGAGGGCACCCGCGTGGTGAGCACCGGCGCGGCTTACTTGCAGGATGGCGAAACTGTTCAGGTCGCGGAGTAACACCCCATGAAACTCTCCGACTTTTCCATCAAGAATTACCAGTTCACGCTGGTCATCTTCTTTCTGCTCACAGCCATTGGCCTGAGCGCTTACAAACAGATACCGCGCACAGAAGACCCCTACTTCGACATCAGCGCCTTTCGAATCAATGTGATCTACCCGGGCGCCGATCCGGTGGAAATGGAGCAGCAAGTCTCCAAACCCATCGAAGACGCACTGCGCAGCCTGGACGACCTGAAAGAAATGATGTCCACCTCCCGCAACAGCGGTGGCGTGGTGTTTGTGCGATTCAATGCAGAAGTGGATGTTGACAAAAAATTTGATGAGGTCAACCGCGAACTGGCCCGCATCCGCCCCAACTTGCCGGCAGGGGTGCGCAGCGTGGAGATTGAACGCATCAACCCGGGCTTCACCAACATCATCCAATACGCCTTGGTCTCGGAAACCGCAAGCTATGCGACTTTGGCCGATTATGCCGAGGATTTGTCAGAAGCATTTGAACGCATTGACTCCGTGCGCGAAAGCGAGAGCTGGTCCTACCCAGAGCAGCAAGTGCGCGTCACGCTCAACTTTAAAAAGCTCGCCGAGTTGGGCATTCAAGCGGCCGACGTGGCACGGGTCATTCAGGGCGAGTCTTTGAACATTCCCGGTGGCCCGGTCGAAGAAGGCGGACGCCGACTGAATGTGCAAACCTCTGGGCAATATCGCAGTATTGAAGAAATCCGAAACACCGTGATTGCTGGCACAGGCGCAGGCGGCGCACTGGGCGGGCGGCTAATCCGCGTGGGCGACGTGGCCGACGTGCAATGGGATTACGAAAACCAAGATGTGCTCGCCCGCTTCAATGGCGAACGCGCTGTGTTTGTAACCGCCAATCAAAAAGACGAACGCAATATTTTTGTGACCCAAAAAGCCATTGAGCAAACGGTCAACGAGTTTGAAAAAAACCTGCCACCCGACATTCGTCTGGAGCGTGGGTTTGAACAGTACAAAAACGTGGCCAAGCGCATCAACCGACTCACCTTTGACTTTGGCCTGGCCGTCACCCTGGTGCTCATCACCCTGTTGCCCCTGGGTTTGCGGGCAGCGGGCATTGTGATGGTCAGTGTGCCTTTGTCGCTGCTCACAGGCCTGGCTTGCCTGTACTTCGCCGGTTTTTCTCTCAACCAATTGAGCATCGCCGGGTTGGTGGTGGCGTTGGGCCTGTTGGTGGACGACTCCATCGTGGTGATCGAGAACATTTCACGCTACTTGCGGATGGGCTACAACCGCGTGGATGCGGCCAAGTACGCCACCCAACAAATTTCTCTGGCCGTGTTGGGTTGCACAGCCACCTTGCTGTTTGCGTTTTTGCCACTGCTCATGCTGCCCGACAACGCCGGCAAATTCATCCGCTCCCTGCCCGTGTCTGTGGTGTTCACAGTGCTTGCCTCGTTGTTTGTGGCGCTCACCATCATTCCGTTTTTGGCCAGCCGCGTGCTCAAAAAGGAGGAGAATGAACACGGCAACATCGTGCTGCAAAAACTCACGCAGGGCATTGATCGCATTTACACGCCGCTGTTGCATCGCGCACTCCAAACTCCAAAAACCGTGGTGATTGGCTCCCTGGTGCTCTTTGTGGCCAGCCTGGGCCTGGTGCCCTTGATGGGCATGTCGCTGTTTCCCAAAGCCAACACCCCGCAGTTTGTGATCGAAGTGAGCTTGCCACCGGGCGCAAGCCTCACGGCCACCAACAGCGTGATCACCGATGTGGAAAAAAAGCTCAAGGAGTTTCCGCAGATCACCGCAGTGATGAGCACCGCAGGCGAGGGCAACCCCCAGATTTATTACAACGTGTTCCAGGCTGACAAACAAAGCAACATTGGTGAATTGTTTGTTCAACTGGAACGCTACGACGACAAAACACCCGCCCTGCTCGACGCGATTCGAGCCCAACTCAAAACCGTCCCCGGTGCCAACCTGGTGGTGCGTGAGTTTGAAAACGGCCCCCCCGTGGATGCACCCATCGGCATTCGACTGCTGGGCCCAGACCTGGACGGCTTGCGCACCTACGCAGCGCAAATTGAGCAACTCATGCTGGCCCACCCGGGTACCCAAAACGTGGACAACCCCCAACGCACAGGGCGCAGCGATCTTCGACTCCGGGTCAATTTTGAGAAGGCCGGCCTCCTGGGTGTGAACTCGGTGGACTTGGACCAAGCCGTGCGCTTGGCCATTGCCGGTGCGCCTGCCGGGGAAATTCGCCAGAGCGATGGCGACGCTTACACCATCACGGTGCGCGGCCCGGCAGAGGAGCGGAGCAGCCTGGCTGCGCTGGAAGACTTCCATGTGATTTCCAGAACGGGCCAAGCGGTGCCGCTGACGCAGCTCACCACGCTTGAGCTGGACGACAACCTCAACAGCATCTATCGCTTTAACCGCGAACGCGCAGTGCTGCTGACCGCCTACACCCGCACTGGCTACAACACTGAAAAAGTGACCAACGACATTGCAGCGCAAATCAAAAAGCTCGACATGCCTGCCGATTACCGCGTTGTGTTGGCTGGCGAAGTCAAGAGCCGACAAGAGAGCTTTGCAGGCTTTGGCACCGCCATCCTCATCACCGTGTTTGGCATTTTGGCGATTCTCGTGCTGGAGTTCGGAAGCTTCCGCAGCACATTGATTGTGTTGTTTGTTATTCCACTGGGGGTCACGGGTGGGATGGTGATGTTGTTCCTCACGGGCAACTCGCTGAGCTTCACGGCCATGATTGGCTTTATCGCACTGATTGGGATCGAGATCAAAAACTCCATCCTGCTGGTGGATTTCACCAATCAACTTCGTGAAGAGGGCAAAGGCCTGGATGAATCCATTGAAGAAGCCGGGCGAATCCGCTTCCTGCCCATTTTGTTGACCAGTGCAACCGCTGTGGGTGGCCTGCTGCCGCTGGCCTTGCAGGGTGGCGGCCTGTATTCCCCCATGGCCTGGGTCATCATCGGCGGATTGATCTCCTCCACATTCATTGGGCGCCTTGTGACCCCAGTGTTGTACAAACTACTCCCCCCTGACCTGCAAGGCGATGGGGCCAAGGCGGTTTGACACAGGTGCAAGGTGAATTGACCTACAATACGGTCTGAATCCATTGCACCCACCCAAACCATCATGAAAAAACCAGCAGGCCGGGGCGCCCCCCCCAAGCGCCCCAGCACCCGCGACACCCGCCCGGCCAATCCATCCAAACCGACCGGCCACGCGGCAAAGCCTGCCCGTGCTGCGAGCGCCAACAAGCCAGCCCCCACAGGGCGAAGCACAGGCCGTCCAACATCGGCTGCCCCCGCCGCACCTCGCCCTCGTCGAAGCCGCGTATCCGGCACGGCAACATTGGACATGATGGACCCCTTTGAACCCCAGCGCCTGAGCAAGATCATGGCGGCCAAAGGTCTTTGTTCACGCCGCGAGGCCGACTTTTTGATCGAAAAA
>DASUDK010000073.1:0-22061 GCA_036275655.1 Limnobacter sp.
CGACCTGCAGACCACCCTGGGCGGCACAACCCAAGCCGCCATTGCCACCGCATTTGGCGGTGTGGACACCGTGGCGAACGCAACCACTGCCATCACCACGATTGACACGCAAATCAACAACATCACCAACCTGCGCGCCACCGCTGGTGCTGGCCTGAGCCGATTGGACCAAGTGGTCTCCTCCCTGGAAACCACCAGCGCCAACCTCAGCTCTGCCCGTGGACGCATCATGGACGCTGACTTCGCCAAGGAAACTGCCAACCTCACGCGGGTGCAGATCCTCCAGCAGGCCGGCACCGCCATGCTTGCACAGGCCAACCAGCTGCCCAACAACGTGTTGAGCCTGCTGCGTTAAGCCCAAACAGGCTGAAAAGCCCTCCCCCACAGCGCCAAAAGTGCAAGTGGGGGAGTCATAGAGGCCTGGTGGACACATGCTCACCAGGCTTTTATTGCTAAAGAAAGGCGGGTAATCCGCCGTTAATCCGATCATGAGGGCTTGTAATGCCTGGATAGAATCAACAAGGTGGCGAAAATGAACATTTCGAAACTAGCCGAATACGCAAACGGACTGCAAAAACCGCAGCAAGGCGGCATGGCCCCCATGCCCGCTGTGGAGCGGCCTGTTCAACCCATTCTTGGCGAACAAGCCGAGTTGAGCGTGGGCGAGGTTCTGGAGGTGGTTCAAAAAGCCAATGCGGCCATGGCGAGCAACCAGTCCAATTTGCAATTTGTGGTGGACCCCGACAACGGAAAGCCGATTGTGCAAATTGTGGACCGGGAGACCCAAGAGGTGCTCAAACAGATTCCATCCGTGGAAATGCTGAAAATCGCCAAGGCCATTGAAAAAATGCAAGGTGTGCTGATCTCCAGAGAGGCTTGATGCACGCATGATCAGGAGTTAAAAAGATGGCAGCAATCTCATCAGCAGGCATCGGTTCGGGATTGGACATTGAAGGCATCATCGGCTCGTTGATGGCGGCAGAGCGCATCCCCTTGTCCAAGGTGACGCAGGAGCGCAACCAGATCAACACCAAGATTTCAATCTATGGTGTCATCAAAAGCTCATTTTCACAGCTTCAAAGCGCGGCCCAAAAGCTCACCAGCCTGAGCAACCTCAATCCCCTGAAAGCCACCTCCAGCGACGACAAAGTGCTGACTGCCTCAGCCACTGGAGCCAATGCACAGGGCACCTACAATATTTCTGTGAGCCAATTGGCCAAAGCCCAGAGCGTGGCTGCCCCCAGTGTGGCCACCAACGACACGGTGGTGGGCACAGGCAGTCTAACAATCACCTTGGGCAGCTATAACGCAGGCACCAACACCTTCACAGACAACGCCAGCAAAACCCCAGTGACCATCAACATTGGCACAGGGCAGCAAACGCTGGAAGGCATTCGGCAAGCCATCAACGATGCAAACGCGGGTGTAAGCGCTTCCATCGTGAACGACGGCACAGGTGCCCGCTTGGTCCTCACCAGCAAAGAGACTGGCGAAGTCAACGGCTTTAAGCTCACCGTGACCGACGACGACGGCACCAACACCAACACCGCTGGCCTGTCTGCCTTGGCCTATGACCCCACGGCCACTGCGGGTGCCGGCAAAAACGCCCAGTCGCTGCAAGTGGCACAGAATGCAAACTTCACCATCAACAATTTGGCGGTGAGCAAAGCCAGCAACACCGTCACTGACGCAATCGATGGTCTCACGCTAAACCTAAAAAATGTAACCACCTCACCAGTGACGCTGGAGGTTGGCTTGGACAGCGATGCCCTCAAAAAATCTTTGGGGGAGTTGGTCTCGGCCTACAACAAAATACGGGGCAATTTAAAAGACCAGCAAGAGGAAAATGCGACCCTGTCGCGTGAAACAACACCGGCATCGCTGGAGCGGCAGTTGCGCAATATTCTGCGCGAAACGGTTGCTGCGTATGGCGTTGGCCTGTCCGACATTGGCATGAGCTTCGACAAGGAGGGCGTGCTCTCCTTGAACAACACCAAATTGGATGAGGCGGTTGCCAAAGATCCAAAAATTCTTGAGAAAGTGTTCTCGAACACAGCAACCACCACCGATGCACGCGTGAGTTATGTGGGCGCCACCAACAAAACCCTGGAAGGCACTTACGCAATCAACATCACCCAAGCCTATGACGGAAGCAACACCATTGCAGGCACCATCAACGGCGTGGCGGGCACGGGCGTTGCAAACACCCTGCGCGGCGCCACGGGGGATGCCTCCGAGGGGCTTCAGTTCAGCGTGACCCAAGGGGCCAGCGGCAACATGGGCACCATCACCTTCAGCAAAGGTTTGGCTGAGCGGCTGGAGGAGTGGATCACCACCCTGTCTGAAGAAGGTGGTGCACTCGCCTCCCGAACTGAGGGACTCAATGGCCGGCTCAAACGGCTGGATGACCAGGAGGACCGCATCAACCTGAGGCTTGAACAGGTGGAAAAGCGTTACCGTGCGCAGTTCACTGCCTTGGACAGCATGCTCGCCAGCATGCAACAAACCAGCTCTTACTTGAGCCAACAATTGGCTGCGCTAAACGCCAGGTAATCGGCATGCACAGGGCCGCCATGCCAAGAACAGTGCCCCAAAAACCCTGTTTTTGTGCGCATGGCAGCCCACCCCACCCAAGTAGACTTTGATCAAGACAAACAATTTCAGTGATCGCCGCCATGATGTTTGGAGCCAAAGCATACGCCCAGGTTGGACTGGAGACCGGAATCAACAGTGCCTCGCCGCACGGCTTGATCGTGATGCTGTACGACGGTGCGATTGAGGCAATCCGCAAATCCAAGCTGTACATGGAAATGCAAGACATTGAAATGAAAGCGAAGTCAATCGACAAGGCGCTGCGGATCATTCGGGACGGCTTGTCGGCCGCACTGGATGTCAAAGCGGGTGGCAACCTTGCCGAGCAATTGCTTGCTCTCTACGACTACATCGGCAAAGAGCTCGTGCTTGCAAACGTACAAAACAACCCTGAGCGCATGGACAACTGCATCACATTGCTGGAAGAACTGCGCGACGCCTGGCTGGAGATTGGCAATGGCGCAACAGGCCAATAACAACAACACACAAGGACTGCAAAAGACCATGATGTTCGGGACCGATAACAACCGCGCGGTGATGAAACTCTACGCCGCGATTGCGAATCAAAGTCAAGCCATGCTGGAGTCGGCGAAGGCTGGTGACTGGGACGCCCTGTGCGCAGCCGAGGAGCAATGCTCCAGGCTGATCGCCGAGTTGCAGGCCGTCAAGGAAGCCCAGCAAATCGAGCTGAACGACAAAGAGCGCAACGAGCACATCAATTACTTGAAAAAAATCCTGGCCGATGATGCTGCCATTCGCAACATCACCGAACCCCGCCTGAAACAGTTGGAGGAATTCCTGCGAACCGCGAGCAACTCGCAGAAGCTGAGCAATTCCTATGGTTCCAACTGAGCACCGGCACTAATCCAACCCTGGGTGTGAAAGATGGCGCTTACTCCAGTCAAACCTTCCGCACCCAACA
This sequence comes from Limnobacter sp., assembly GCA_036275655.1. Lineage (GTDB taxonomy): Bacteria > Pseudomonadota > Gammaproteobacteria > Burkholderiales > Burkholderiaceae_B > Limnobacter. Next base: position 3,515 of record DASUDK010000073.1, read on the forward strand.
TCAACTCCGTCCTCCAAGCCAACCCGGGCGACAAAGTCAGCTCAGGCAAAGGGGAGATTGCGCCAGTTGTGGCCATTCTTTCCCGTCAGCTCCCATTGCCGCAGGCCCAACAGCTCGCTGGGCAAACCGCCATGGTCCGCGTGCTCAAAAGCGGCCCAGGCAACGATGCCGAGCTGGAGTTCAACGGGCAAAACATACAAGTTAAATTGCCCCCCGGCCGAATGTTGACCGCTGGTGAATTGGTCACTGTCGCTTTTGCCCTGACAGACAAAGCCGATTCACTGACTGCCGGCGGCACCCAAGGTGGGCGCAAAGTACAAGACGCGCGCAACAACCTGATCACCACCCTGCCCCAGGCCAGCGGTGAGGAAGACCCCCAGGAATCCCCAAGTTTTGTGGATCGGCTTTCTGGCCCAGCGCGATTGATCGGCTTCTTGGAAAAACTTGGGCAAGGCAAGCCCACCACACTGCCAGCCACGCTCGCCAATGGCTTTAAGCAGTTGGCCACACAGGTTCAAATTCAAAATCAATTGCCCATGCCCACCGGGACTCAAACCACAGGCACGCTGCAATTGCCCGCCCCCAACCCCACCTTGCCCGAGAGCAAGCCCAAGGAGGCTGGCGGCGCCACCTTGCAAACCAGTGCACTACAAACCATTGCCAAACCCCAAACACTTGCAACCGCCCTTGCACAACAGGTGAGTGCCGCGGTGGAAAAAAGCGGGCTGTTTTATGAATCTCATCTTCAGCAATGGGCCAGTGGCCAACGCAGCACGGAGCAGCTGGCTCAAGAGCCACAGGCCAAGTTTGGCACAGAGCAGGTGATTGCCGACAAAGGCCTGGACCCCGCAGCACTGAATCAGTCGGTCAAATTGGTGAATGCCCAATTGGCAACGCTGGACACCTCAAAAATCGCCTTGTCGCTTCAAGGCCTGATTGCTCAACCCATCGAAGTCGAAATTGAGCCCGAACAACACGCAGAGCAAGGGCACCAACAGGGCCAGGACAACGAAACACTCCGCCCCTGGGTTGCCAGGTTGAAGCTGGACATGCCATATTTGGGTGAGCTGCATGTGCGCGTGCGCATGGTAGGTTCACAATGCGATGTGCAAATTGAGGCGAGCTCACAGGGCAAACAGGCGCTCGACCCGCATTGGCAGTCATTCCAGCAGGCCATGAAACAACAAGGCATTGACCTTGTGCATGGCCAGGTTAAATCCCGTGATCCGGGCGTGGGGGGAGAACAACGATGAACAATAAAATGAGTCCACAACAAGCGGTTGCCCTGGCCTATCTCGAAAATTCGGGCGCCCCTCAGGTGGTGGCCAAAGGCAAAGGCCTGATCGCGGAACAAATCATCCAAAAAGCCAAAGAGTCCGGTGTTTTTGTGCACGAAAGTCGCGAGCTGGTGTCGCTGCTGATGAACGTGGACCTGGACCAACAAATCCCCCCAGGCCTGTACCAGGCAATCGCCGAACTGCTCGCTTGGGTGTATCAAGTAGAAAGCCGTGAACAGAGGGTCTCATGAGTCAAAACACAAGCATCGCGCCCGAGCGCGACACCGCGTTGCTGAAAGAATTTTCACTGTCTGCCGAGCCCACCGTGCGCCGGTTGTTGCAAACCATTGCAGAAGAAGAACACGAAGTGTATGTGTATCCGGATGGTGGTGACCCCCATTTTGTGACCGAGGTGTTAAAGCTCGATTGGGAGGCGGGTGCACTTTGGCTGGGCACGCCCTATGACAAAACTTTGAGCGCACCCTGCAACGCCAGCACGCCGTTTATTGCCGTTGCCTTTCCAGATGGCGTGAAGGTTCAATTCAACGGGCTTGGGCTGCTGCAGACGTCCTTCGAAGGCACCGCCGCACTCCGAATTCAAATCCCCAAAACCGTGGTGCGGCTGCAGCGGCGCAATTATTTCCGGGTGGTGGCCGACGAAGAGCTCAACCGCCAGGTTGGCTTGACCATCCCAGGCATGCCTGCGCCCCACCACCTGGTCGACATCAGCCTGGCAGGCTGCTGTTTCACGGTTGAAGCGCCCCAAGACTTCTATTGCACCGGGCAACCTTATCCAGATGCCATACTGCGCCTACCTGATGGTGAGCCCCCCATGCGTGTCAATCTCGAAATTAGAAACGTCAAGCCCTTGAGCGACCACCCAGAGCAAGTGCAACTGGGTTGCGAAATGAAACCAATCGAACGCGGTGCAGAGCGCAGACTGCAACGCTTTTTGCTGGCCACAGAACGTCGGCAACGCGCGATGCTGCACGCCATGGATTGAGCATTCTGGCGCACACCGGGCAAACTCCCGACCGCCTCAACGGCGGCGGGACCCGCCCAGCATGGACCCCAAGATACCCCGCACAATCTCCCGGCCAACTTGCGAACCAATGGCACGGGCCGCGCTTTTCGCTGCACTCTCGGCCACGCTCTCGCGACGTTTGGATCCCCCACCGGTGCCAAACAACATGTCACCCAAGGCGCTCAGGGTGCTCTTTTCTTCAGCCGGTGTATTGTTTGCGGGCTGCGCTTGCCCAGGCGAGGCGGCCGCCGGAGCAGCCTGTTCAGCGCGGGCCTTTAAACGTTCAAAGGCCGACTCGCGGTCTTCCACCTGCTCATACACCCCAGCCACCAGCGAAGTGTTGATGAGCGCCTGGCATTGCTCCGGCGTGGCCGGGCCAAATTTGCTGGCTGGCGGGTAAACCCAGGCACGGCAAGTGGGGCTGGGTGTGCCCTTGGCATCCAAGAAACTCACCAAAGCCTCGCCCACCCCAAGCTCGGTGATGGCCGATTCAATGTCCAAACCCGGGTTGGGTCGCATGGTCTCTGCCGCCACTTTCACAGCCTTTTGGTCCCTGGGCGTGAATGCACGCAAAGCATGTTGCACCCGATTGCCCAACTGGCCCAACACACTCTCTGGCACATCCAGGGGGTTTTGGGTCACAAAATACACACCCACGCCCTTAGAACGGATGAGCCGGACCACCAACTCCACTTTTTCAATCAAAGGCTTGGGTGCGTCGGCAAACAGCAGGTGCGCTTCGTCAAAGAAAAACACCATCTTGGGCTTGTCCACATCGCCCACCTCGGGCAAATTCTCGAACAATTCCGAGAGCAGCCACAACAGGAATGTGGCGTAAAGCTTGGGGGAATTCATCAGCTGATTGGCAGCCAGAATGTTCACAATGCCCCGCCCCTGACCATCGGTTTGCATCAAATCGGCGATGTTCAACATGGGCTCACCAAAAAACTGGTCGCCCCCCTGCCCCTCCAGGGCGAGCAAACCCCGCTGAATTGCTCCAACCGACGCGGACGAGATATTGCCGTACTCGGTCGTGAATTGCTTGGCGTTCTCGCCCACAAATTGCAGCATGGCACGCAGGTCCTTCATGTCCAACAGCAACAAACCGTTGTCATCGGCAATTTTAAAGACCAGATTCAACACGCCCTCTTGAGTTTCATTCAAACCCAGCAGGCGCCCAAGCAACAATGGGCCCATGTCAGAGATGGTCGCCCGCACCGGGTGCCCCTGCTTGCCAAACACATCCCACAGGGTGACGGGGCTGCCGGCGAACTCAGGCATGGGTATGCCCGTGCTGGCCAGTCTTTCTTCAAACTTGGGGGATGTTTTGCCGGGCTGGGAGATGCCTGTCAGGTCGCCTTTCACGTCGGCCATAAACACGGGTGTGCCAATCCGTGAAAACGCCTCAGCCAACACCTGCAAGGTGACGGTTTTGCCAGTGCCAGTTGCCCCGGTGATCAAACCATGCCGATTCGCCAACTGAGGCAACATGCACAAGTCGGCCGGTGTAGTACTGCGGTTGTCTCTGGCAATCGGAAGGGGAGCAATCATGGGCAAAACTCCAAAGCAGGCTGTTGAACACTGCTTTGGATTGTGCCACAGCCAGGCATTACACCGGCATGTTCATGATGTCGTTGTAAGCCTGAAGAATCTTGTTGCGCGCCTGCACCACGGCGGTGAACTGAATGGAAGACATGTTGCTCGCCAGCACCGTTTCTTCCACGGATGCGGAGGGATCGTCCATCTGCAAGCGTTTGCCCAAGTCGGCGGCTTTTTCTGAGGACATGCTCGCCTGCTCCAAGGCCTTGGCGATTGCATCGGCAAAAGAAACCTGGTCCACAGGTTTGGGTTTGTTGGCAATCGGAGAACCAGCCAGTGCATCGGTCACCGCATTGCTCAGCAAACCACCCACACCTGTGACAGCCCCTGTGTTGTTGATCATTTGTAGCACTCCAAGCAAATTATTTTTTACACCCTCTCTTTGTACAGCCCAAGCTGGTCAAGCGTTTCCAGAAACAGGGGGGCAAAACCCCTCTATTTATTTTTTCAGCACCCTCAAGTTTTCAAAATAACCACCGTTAAGCCCGCCTTTTTATCGATTTGTTTGCCAAGGCGCACAAGCACAATGCATGGGTAGAACAATTTATTCCTGGAACAGGACACCCATGGCAGAGACACTCACGAGCCCCGAAGTGGTGGGGCCTAGCGGCAACAACCCGATTGCCAACATGCAACAGCGTTTCTCACAGCTGCCTCAGAAAAACAAAATGGCCATCTTGGTGGGGGTGCCCCTGCTGATTGCCATGATTGTCTCCATGCTGATGTGGGCCAACAGCACCAGCTATCGAGTCTTGTTCTCTGGCCTGAACGACCAGGACGGTGGTGCGATTGTGGAGGCGCTGACCCAGCTCAAAGTACCTTATGAATATGGGGCCAACGGCACCTCCATTCTTGTGCCCGCAGACAAGGTGTACGACACCCGCCTGGCGCTGGCCAGCCAAGGTTTGCCCAAAGGCAGCGTGACCGGCTTTGAAGCGATGGACAATCAAAAGCTGGGCATCACCCAGTTCCAGGAACAGGTCAACTACCAACGCGCCTTGGAAGGTGAGCTGGTTCGCTCCATCCAGTCCATCTCTGCCGTGCAGAGTGCCCGCGTGCACCTGGCCATCCCAAAACCTTCCATTTTCATCCGCGAGAAACAAACCCCCAGCGCGTCCATTGTGCTGAACCTGCATGGCAGCCGCACATTGTCAGAATCGCAAATCAACGGCATTGTGCATTTGGTGGCCTCCAGCCTGCCCAGCATGAATCCGGAAGATGTCAGCATTGTTGACCAAACGGGTCGTTTGCTCACAGGCAAAACAGAGCTGGAGAGTGGGCTCAACCCCACCCAACTTGCTTACACCATGCAAGTCGAATCCAATTTGGCCAATCGCATCATCAACATTCTGACCCCCGTGTTTGGCGCAGAAAATGTGCGCGCCACGGTGACAGCCAACATGGACTACTCCACCGCCGAACGCACCGACGAAATTTACAAACCCAATGGCGATGCAAGCCAAGCCACCATTCGAAGCCAGCAGCTCAGCGAATCCAGCGACGGCAGCAACACCAACCCCAGTGGTGTGCCCGGCGTGATGTCCAACAGCCCACCCGGAGAGGCCAGCGCACCCATTGGTCAAAATCCACAACAGGCCTTGAACAATCCAAATGCGCAAACCGCCAACTCAACCAACAGTTTGCGCAAAGACTCCACCATCAATTACGAAGTGGACAAGTCTGTTCAATATCGCAAAGAGCAGGTGGGCAAAGTGCAACGTCTGTCCGCCGCCGTGGTGGTGAACAACAAAACCATCACCGACAACAAAGGCGCGGTGCGTGAAGTGCCACTCACCCCAGAGGAAATGTCTCAAATCGACAGCCTTGTTAAACAAGCCATCGGATTTGACGAGCAACGCGGCGACGCTGTCAATGTGGTCAACCAAGGTTTCACCAAACCCACCGAAGAAAGCATCCCCCTGTGGGCCCAGCAAGACACCATGGATTTGGCCAAATCACTGGGCATGCCCCTGGGCATCGCTTTGATCGCTGCCATCTTGGTGTTTGGCGTGTTTAGGCCTCTGATGAAACCGCCCGTGCTTGAGCCCTACACAGAAGGTCCAGAGTTGCTGCCAGGTCAGCGCACCCCCCTGCTTTCCGCCTCCGTGGGCGACAACGATGCAGAGCTGCTAGAACAACTGCAACGTGAAGGCACACTGCCAGGCGCCAATCGCCAAGAGAAACTGGAAAAACTCCGCCAGCTGGCCAAAGAACATCCCCAGATTGTCGCCAGCATTGTGAAGAACTGGGTCAACGGCGAACCCAACAACGCATGACATTGAACGCTCAGGAAACGAGGAAATAACACCATGGCAGAAAGTGAACTTGGCCTGCAAAAAGGCGCCATCCTGATGCTGAGTTTGGGCGAAGAAGAGGCGGCCGAGGTATTCAAGTACCTGGGCCCCAAAGAAGTTCAACGCCTGGGCCAACAAATGTCGAAAACCAAGGACGTGCCGGTTGATCGCATTGAAGAAATTGCTGGCGAAGTGGTCGGCCTTGCACAAAGCCAAAGTGCACTCGGCCTGGATTCAGACGCTTACATTCGCAGCGTGCTCACCAAAGCCCTGGGCGAAGACAAAGCGGGTTTTTTGCTGGATCGCATCTTGCAAGGCAGCGACACCTCCGGCATTGAAGGTCTCAAATGGATGGACCCAGCCACCGTGGCTGAACTCATCAAGAACGAACATCCACAAATCATCGCCACCATCCTGGTTCACCTGGAGCGAGACTTTGCAGCAGCCATCCTGAATCTTTTTGTGGAGCGCTTGCGCAGCGATGTGATACTGCGCATCTCCACACTGGATGGCATTCAGCCCAACGCCCTGCTGGAGCTCAACGACGTGCTGTCCAAAGTGCTTGCCGGTGGCGACAAACTCAAAAAGACCACCCTGGGTGGTGTGCGGGCAGCCGCCGAAATCCTCAACTTTGTTGGCACCAGCTCCGAAAAGGCCGTGCTGGACACCATCCGCGAGTACGACAACGAACTGTCCCAACGCATCCAGGACGAAATGTTCACCTTCGACAACCTGCTGGATGTTGACGATCGCGGTATTCAGTCCATCCTGCGCGATGTACAGAGCGACGTGTTGGTGATTGCACTCAAAGGGGCCGACGAGGCCATTCGTGAGAAAGTCTTCAAAAACATGTCCACCCGCGCTGCAGAGGGCTTGCGAGAGGACCTGGAGAGCCGAGGCCCCGTGCGCCTGTCCGAAGTGGAGGCGGCACAAAAAGACATTCTGAAGGTGGCCAGAAAGCTGGCCGACGACGGACAAATCGTTCTGGGTGCAGGGGGTGAAGATGCCTTCGTCTAACCGAATCATTCGAGGCCTGGAGGCTGCAGAGCTGCCCAACTGGTCGGTTGATCTGATCGGTGCCCGCTACAGCAACCCAGTGGAGCGCGTGTTCTCTGAACTAGGGCACGCGCTCGCCAAAAGCCCCGCTGTGCAAGCCCCGCTCACAGAGGAAGAACAACGCCTGCGCGCCTGGGAGCAAGCCCTGCGTCAACGGGAGGCTCACATTGAACACCTGGAACGCGAAGCGCTGACCCGAGCCCAAGAGCAAGGCCAGCAATCCGGGTATGAGGCGGGCTGGAATGCGGCACACAACGAACGCGTCGTGCTGGTGCAAGCCGCCCAAACCATGGAAGCGGAATTTGAACGATTTAAATCGGAATTGTCGGAAAAACTGTTGGATCTTGCCGTCCTGGTGAGCAAAAAAATTGTTGCCGACACGGTTGAAGTACAAAGCCAGCAAGCCGGGCTGATTTTGCAAAACCTGATTGAAAGCATGCAACTGAACGCGAAGGCGCTCACCTTGCGGGCCCACCCCAACACCATCCGCGTGCTGGAGCAGCAATTTGGTGATCAGCAAATGCTGGGCAATCTGCGTTTGCTTGAAGACAGCAAACAACTTCAGGGAGGATTTGTCCTCCAGCACCCAGAGGGCGAGGTCGACGCCACCTTGCAGACCCGCTGGCTGCGCGCGATCGAGGCCTTGGGCAAAAACGACCCGCTGTTGCCGGATGACATGACCCCACCCGCCGAGGACCAATAATGGCCGACCTGCTCGACTGGCTGGACGAATGCAAATTTCTGGTGGAGCACACCCACACCCAGGTGGCCACCGGCAAACTAACACGCGTGGCAGGCCTGGTGATGGAAGCCGTCGGCTTAAAGCTACCGGTGGGGAGTGTTTGCACCGTGGTACAAAAAGGTGCACCAGCCCTGGAAGCCGAGGTGGTGGGGTTCAACGGCGACAAACTGTTTTTGATGCCCGCCACCGATGTGCATGGCATGACCCCTGGCGCCAAGGTGATTGCTCAAGAGCCTCCACCCATTGCGCCCAAACTCGGCCAGAAAGCACACCCATGGCGGCGCCCAGAGGACAAAACAAAGCACCTGCCGGTGGGCGACAGCCTGCTTGGCCGGGTCGTCGACAGCAATGGCAAACCCTTGGACAGCCTGGGTGAACTTAAATTTGAAAAACGATGCCCGCTGGCCGCCCGTCCAATCAACCCCCTGGAGCGCGAACCCATCTCCGAACACCTGGACGTGGGCGTGCGCGCTATTAACGCCCTCCTCACCGTGGGCCGCGGTCAACGGATTGGCTTGATGGCAGGCTCTGGCGTGGGCAAATCTGTGTTGCTGGGCATGATGGCCCGCTACACCAAAGCGGACCGTGTTGTGGTTGGCCTGATTGGTGAACGGGGACGTGAGGTCAAAGAATTCATTGAACAAATTTTGGGAGAAGAAGGCCTGAAGCGAAGCGTGGTGATTGCCGCCCCCGCCGACGTGAGCCCCCTGCTCCGCATGCAAGGCGCCGCCTACACCCAAGTGGTGGCGGAGCACTTCCGCGATCAAGGACACAACGTGCTCATGATCATGGACTCGCTCACCCGATACGCCATGGCCCAGCGCGAAATTGCCTTGGCGATTGGTGAGCCCCCAGCCACCAAAGGCTACCCGCCCAGCGTGTTTGCCAAACTGCCCACCTTGGTGGAGCGGGCAGGCAATGGCCGCAAAGGCGGCGGCTCCATCACCGCCTTTTATACTGTGCTCACAGAGGGCGATGATCAACAAGACCCCATTGCCGACTCTGCCCGAGCCATTCTGGACGGCCACATCGTGTTGTCCCGCCAGTTGGCAGAAAGCGGCCACTACCCCGCCATCGACATTGAGCAATCCATTTCACGCGCCATGCACAACATCGTGCCACCAGGCCATTTGAACGCCGCTCGTCAGTTAAAAGCAGCCTTCTCCAGGGTTCAGCGTAACCGCGACCTCATCACCGTGGGCGCCTACTCCCCTGGGGCAGACCCACAATTGGACCATTCTTTGGCCCTTTATCCCAAGATTGAAAAGCTGCTCCAACAGTCAATGTTAGAGAGCGCCAGTTTCGACGAGGCCTTGCATGGCCTCCAGAACCTGTTCCCCGAAGAATTCAAGAACAACCAACACTAAACCGCTTGGACGACCATGAGCAATGTGCTTCATATCCTGATTGATCAAGCCAAAGAAAAGGCCGAGGCCTGCCTGAAGGCCGTGGCCAAAACCCAGCAAAAAATCGCGCAAGGTCAAGAAAAACTGCACATGTTGCAAAACTACGCCCAAGAATGCCAAGGCAGCATGCACAACCGCGCCAGCACAGGCATCACCGGCCAACAATTGCGCAATCAATTGGCCTTCGCCGGCAAAATTTCCCAGGCGGTGGAGCAACAGCAAGCCGAGCTCGCGTTTTTGCAATCCACCCTGAATCATCAGCAAGCACAGTGGCAATCCGCGCTTGCAGAGCAGCGCAAATATGAAGCACTGCAAGAGCGCGAAAAAGCGAAGCAACACAAACTGCAAAACAAACGCGATCAAAAAATGAACGACGAATTTGCTGCACGCATCCACCGGGTACAAACCGCTGGAGAGCCCTCATGACTTCATCGACCACCGCCATGAACAATGTCAACAAAGTGCAAGCCAACCCCAGCAACACCAAGGGCAAGGCCAAAGAGTCCACGCCAGAGGTTCAATTCGATGCCTTGTTCAGCAGCGCCTTGGGGCAGTTGAGTGCGCAAACGCAACTGGGCCAGCAAGAAAACGCGCTTCGCGAAAGCCTGTTGAAAAACAACGCCAACGAAGAGGCTGAAAAACCCAAAGCACCCAGCCCCAACCCGGTGGCTGAAGCCGCCATGGTGTGGGCCCAAAGAGACTGGGCAGCAGACAACAAACCCCTGAACATGGCGCAGCAAACCGCCTCAGCCCCAACAAAACCAAGCGAAGCCAGCCAGGCCAACAGCCCAGCAGCGCCCACACCAGGCGTGCAAAGCAAGCCCCTTGAAGACAGCAAACCGCTGGAGCAGCGCAAGGCATCCAGCAAGCCAGCGCAAAAGGCCGAAGAGGCCAACGCCAGCACGCCAACAGAACAAACGGACGAAGCGAGTAAAACCGAGATCAGCCCGGCCACACAGACCCAGACCGCCCCACCTGTCAAAGCCGAACTCAACACCAGTACGCAAGCGATGGGCACGAGCAAATCTACCGACCCACTGTTGACCAGCGCACAAACCGTTCAAAGCGCAGAAAACAAGGGGCCAGCCCCCACCAACGCCAACCCAGCCCCCGCCGCGGAGCCCCTGTTGCAAAACACAGCGGCACAGCCCAGCGACCAAGCTGCGCCGCGCAAACCCATTGCATCGTCAACACAAGACAGCAACACAGGCTTGCCAAGCGTGGCCAACACCGCGCGCGCCGAGAGCAATGCCCAAGCTGGCGTTGGCAACATTGGCTCAGCCCCGCCTGCCAACCCAGTGGTGGCACAGGTGGCAGCGCAACTGGCCCAGCAAAACCCCAAAGCCGCCAACAGCGAAGCCGAACTCATGCCCCTGCGGGTGGGGGACAAAGTCTTGGCCAACCGCAGCGCGGCCCTCAGCAACCCTGCGGCCTTGGTCGGTGGCATCCCCGGCCAAACCAACACCGCACCAGCTGCGGCGCAAACTCAAATTCGCACGCCAGTGCATCAACCTGGTTTTGCCAAAGAATTGGGCAACACCGTGCAATGGGCCATCGGCAAAAATCTTTCCACGGTGGACATCCGCGTCAACCCAGAATCATTTGGCCCCATGAACATGCGCCTGGTGCAACAAGGTCAGCAAGTGCAGTTGATCATCCGCACACAAGACGAAACCTCGGCCAACCTGCTACAGCAGGCCCTCGGCGGCCTCAAAGACGTGATGGCGCAAAACGGGCTACAACTGAACCAAGTGCAAGTGCATCACCAAAACGCCACACCCTCAGGGCAACACCAGGGTTTTACCGCGCAACAAGAATTTGGCCAATCGGCGCAGGGTCAGCAACAGGGCCACAAACAAGGCCGTGGGCACTCGTCTGAAGATGGCACCGCCGCGCAAATGGGCACCGCACCCGGCAACAACACACCCAAAGGCCGACTGGACCTGTTCGCATAAACCCCACATCACTCGGGCGCGAGAATAGGCCAAAAAGACCACAGCTTTTCGGGCATTTGCACTTGCTGGATTGAGACACAATAGATTGTGAACAATACAACAAGTGCAATTGACTAGACGGAGTACACCATGGCCAGAGTAGCCCCAGCGCCCGCAGCAGCAGCCCCAGAGGCAGCCGCGCCAGCCAAAGGATCCAAAAAGCTGATCATCATCGTGGCCGTTGTGCTCACCCTCTTGATTGGTGGCGGCGCCGCTGCGTACTTCATGGTGTTGGCCCCCAAGGCAGAGCATGCCGAAGAAGAAGTTGCCAAAAAGCCAGAAACACCCCCCAGCTTTGCAGTGCTCGACCAGTTTGTTGTAAACCTCGCTGAGCCAGACAACACCCGGTACCTGCAAATCGGCATCACCTACGAAGTGTCAACACCCCAGGCTGCTGAAGAAATCAAAACCTACACACCTGTCATACGCAGTCGCATATTGCTCGTGCTGTCCGGAAAGACAGTGAGCGACCTCACCACCATTGAAGGCAAGCAGCGCCTGATGGACGAGCTGGTCGACCTTGCGCGCGTGACTGTGCACGGAGACCCCAAGGACCCCACACGCGGCATTCGCGATGTCCACTTTTCCAGCTTTGTGATTCAGTAAGGACGAGCCTGAACCATGCCCGGAGAATTTCTTTCCCAAGATGAAGTCGATGCCCTCCTACGCGGGGTCAACGGCGAAGAAGAAACCAAGGAACAATCCGAGTCCGCCGAAGGCGTGCGCCCGTACAACCTGGCCACGCAAGAGCGCATTGTGCGCGGACGCATGCCAACGCTCGAGATCATCAACGAACGTTTTGCACGACTCATTCGGATTGGCCTGTTCAACTTCATGCGGCGGAGCCCCGAAATTTCGGTGGGGCCGGTCAAAGTATTGAAGTACAACGAATTCATCCGCAACCTGGTGGTGCCCACGAACCTGAACATCATGGCGATGAAGCCCCTTCGTGGTAACGCTTTGTTCATCTTCGACCCAAGCCTTGTGTTTGCCGTGATTGACAACCTCTTCGGCGGCGACGGTCGCTTCCACACCCGGGTTGAAGGTCGCGACTTCACACTCACAGAGCAGCGCATCATTGCACGCATGCTGGAGGTGATTCGGGAAGAATTCGTGAAGGCATGGGCGCCGGTGTTTCCCCTCAAGCCAGAATACCTACGCTCGGAGATGCACACCCAGTTTGCCAACATTGCCACGCCATCAGAAATCGTGGTCACCACCTCCTTCTCGATTGAATTGGGCGCGGGCGGCGGCTCGTTGCACATCTGCATGCCCTATGCCACGCTGGAACCCATACGAGACTTGCTCTACTCCAGCATGCAGGGCGACCAGGCCGAACCCGACAAACGCTGGGTCACCATGCTCAAGAAACAGGTGCAAATGGCCGAGGTCGACCTGGTGGCCAGCCTGGCAGAGACACAGCTCACGATTGGCGACATCATGGAATTGCGGGTGGGCGATGTGATCCCCATCGAGATCGGCAAGAACATCGAGGCGCGCGTGGACAACGTCCCAATCTTCAACTGCACCTACGGCACCAGCGCAGGCCAATATGCCTTAAAAGTCGAAGAGGTGCTGGCCGTGAATCATCAAGACGGGGTGGGCGACGCGCTCAACCTGGAAGCGCTGTTGCAACGCGAGCAACAGAGAGAACCAAAGCAGCCTGAAAAGGCAAACCAATAAGTGCATGGAACAAGGAAACGAACATGTCCAATCAGCAAGATGAAGTGATGACTGACGCAAGCGATGACTGGGCTGCAGCCCTGGCCGAACAAGCCAACGCATCCGGTGGTGCCAGTGCTGACACCGATGCGGATGCCCTGTTTGCACAAGCCTCCGACCCCAAACCGGCCGCTGGCCTGTTTCAGCCCTTTGCCGGCAGCGTCGCCTCCGGCACACAGAATGACATTGACATGATCTTGGACATCCCAGTGCAGTTGACTGTGGAGTTGGGTCGGACCAAGATACCCATCAAGCACATTTTGCAATTGGCCCAAGGTTCGGTGATTGAATTGGACGGCCTGGCTGGCGAGCCCATGGATGTGCTGGTGAACGGCTACCTGATTGCCCAGGGTGAAGTGGTGGTGGTCAACGACAAGTTTGGCATCCGATTGACTGATATCATCACGCCATCGGAGCGACTCAGAAAACTGAATCGATAACATTCCCTTGAGCAGACCAAGGCATGACAAACCAACAAAAAAGCATCACATCGGTGGGAAACAAATCAACAAGGCGCAAGGGCGGCAGCAGGCCCGGGCGCCTTTTCTTCTTGAGCAGTGCCGTGCTTGCAGGCGCCCCTGGCTTGGCCTGGGCACAAGAGCAAGCCGCCAAGGCCAGCGAATCGCCCATGACCGGGCACCTGCTGCAAACCACGCTTGGCCTGCTCTTTGTGCTTGGGCTGCTGCTGGCCCTCGCATGGGCCCTCAAACGCATGGGCGTTGGCCCCAACCAGCGGCGCGGTGGGTTCTACAAAGTGTTGGCCATGTCTGCGCTGGGCCCGCGAGAAAAAATCGCACTCATTGAAGTGGGCAACACTTGGCTCGTGATCGGCATGACCGCCCACAGCATCAACACATTGCACAGCATGCCCGCTGGCAGCATTGCGCTGGACGACCCACAAAACCCGGCCGCCAGCTTTGCCAAAATGCTGGAACGGGTCAAATCCGGCAAGGTTCAACCATGAGCGCAAGCCACCTCCGCAACGCCCTGCTTCTCCTTCTCATGGCCGGCTTTGCACTGGCATTGCCAGAGGCCCACGCCCAGCAGGTGTTGCCTGGCGTCACAGCCACCCCGGGGCCCGGTGGCAGCACCAATTACAGCGTGCCCATTCAAACCCTGCTGTTTTTCACCTTCCTCAGTTTTTTGCCAGCGCTGCTGCTCATGATGACGGGCTTTACCCGCATCGTCATCGTGATGTCGCTCTTGCGCATGGCCCTGGGCACCCAAAACTCGCCGCCCAACCAAGTCATCATTGGCTTGAGTCTTTTCCTCACCTTCTTCGTGATGTCGCCTGTGTTTGACCGTGTTTACAGCGAGGCCTACCAGCCATTTGCAAACAATGAAATCGCCTTCGAAGAGATGACAGAGCGGGCCAGCGTGCCCATGAAAGACTTCATGCTCAAACAAACCCGCGAGCCCGACCTCGCCCTGTTCATGCGCCTTGGCAAAGTGGACAACGTACAAAACCCGGAAGACGTGCCGCTCAAAGTGCTCATACCCGCGTTTGTCACCAGCGAGCTAAAAACCGCCTTCCAAATCGGGTTCATGATCTTTCTACCCTTCCTGGTCATCGACCTCATCGTGTCCAGTGTGTTGATGTCCATGGGCATGATGATGCTTTCCCCCATGCTGATTTCCCTGCCCTTCAAGATCATGCTGTTTGTGCTGGTCGATGGCTGGACCCTGCTGGTGGGATCCTTGGTGGCCAGTTTTGAGACCTGATGACCCCATGAACACAATGCTGGAGACCCCAACATGAACAGTCAAACCGTGCTCAACCTGGGGCAAACCGCGCTGGAAGTGATGCTGATCGTCTCCGGGCCCATGCTGGCCGTGGCGCTCATTGTTGGCCTGTTGGTGAGCATCTTGCAGGCCGCCACCCAGATCAACGAAATGACCCTGTCCTTCATTCCCAAGATTTTGGGTATTTTTGCCACCTTGCTGTTGCTGGGCCCCTGGATGCTTGCCACCTTGGTGGACTACACCCAAAGGCTCATCATGAGCATCCCCACCGTGATTGGCTGAACGCAGGCGAAGCATGATCCCCATCAACGGCGAGCAACTCGAACTGTGGATCGCCGCCTTTTTGTGGCCTTTTGTCCGCGTCATGGCCATGCTGGCCACAGCGCCTGTGTTCGACAACCGAGTCATCCAGCGCCGCCTGCGTGTGGCTTTGGCGGCGCTCATCGCCATGCTGCTCATGCCATTGCTGCCACCGCCCCCCACGCTCAGCTCTGCGCAAGCCATTCCAGTGTTGATTCAACAAATTTTGATCGGTGTGGCCATGGGTTTTTCAATGCGGCTGGTGTTCGCCGCATTCGAGATGGCAGGTGACCTGCTGGGCCTGCAAATGGGACTTGCTTTCGCACAGTTTGTGGACCCCGTGCGGGGCGGGCAAACACCACTCATCGGAAGCTTCATGGGGGTGCTCGCATCCTTGGTATTTCTTGTGATCGACGGCCACCTGCTCGTCATCGCTGCTGTGGTGCAAAGTTTCGAGTTGGTCCCAATCAGCGCTCAGCTCAATGTGATCAACCCACAAAACATCGCACTGGCAGGCAGCATCATGTTCATGCTGGCGTTGCAAATTTCATTGCCCGTGCTCGCGGCGGTGCTCATCTGCAACATTGTGCTGGGTATTCTCGCCCGTGCAGCCCCCCAGCTTAATGTGATGTCGATCGGATTTTCAATCACCATCAGTGTTGGGCTCTGGGTGCTCTGGGTCAGCCTGCCTTATTTTATTGCCGGCATCGATGGTGCGATTGAGCGCCTGTTGAGCATCTCGGTGCTCAACGCAGGTTAAGCACCAAAAACCGCCACCACCATTGACCATTATTCCAGGGTGAAATCGGGATCTCCATCGGGATTGCCCGACAAACTGCCAACCTCCTCGCCAGACTGTCGCAGGTGGTAACGCACCAAATCCATCAATTGCTCCACCTCAAAGGGCTTGACCAGGTAATCGCTGGCACCCAGCGCAAATGCACGCTGAATATCACTTGAGTCGCTTCTTGCACTGAGCAACACAAAAGGAAGCGCTTCAAACACAGGGTCTTTGCGGACTGCACGCAGCAATTCATACCCGTCCATGTTGGGCATCATCAGATCACTGATGATCAAACACGGCTGGCGTTCGGGACTGCTCTTTAAATCCTGCAACATTTTGATGGCCATCAGGCCATCGTGCGCCTCCAGCACATGCAACCCACTCAAACTCAACAACTGTGCCATGTTGGTCAGAATCGTAATGTCGTCTTCTACAATCATGACGCGGGGCATGCATCCTCCTTCATGGATGGCAAATCTACACATAACCAATGTTGGTTGCCTTTGTTCTTGATCATAAGGCGTCCGTCGACCAAACGTATCACCCGCTTGGTGAGTAAAAGGGTGAAGGGCAAGTGTTCTCCTTTGAAAGGCACCACAGATTCCTGCGCATGCGCGGGCTGAAGCTGGCCACTTCTAACCATCCACTCTGGCCATTGCAACAACTCAATGCGAATCATCAACGCCCCTTCTTCAGTGCGCGTCACCTCCACCTGACCTGCAAACGAATCCTTTTCATGAGAGAAAATCGTCAGCTGGCGCAAAGCCTGCGTCAACACATACTCATCCGAGTAAAAATTCCAAGTGTCCAATTGGGGATCCAAGGCAAAATCAAACCAGTGCTCCCCATGCCTTCGGCGTTGCTCCAGCGCAGCGAACTGCTTAAACACACTGGACACATTCAAGGCGGTGATGTGCAAGTTTTTACGCGAAAAGCTCGACCCCATGAACATCAAGGTTTCATCCACCAAGGCACGCAAGGCACGCAGCGCTGTGCCAATTTGATCCACGTAAGTTTGGGCCGCTTCGAGGTTCAAGGGTGTTCTGCGCAGGGTGTTTTCAAGCAAAGCCTTGGCAGAGCCAATCACCGTCATTGGCGTTCTAATTTCATGGGATAGATAGGCCACAAACTGGGACTTTCTGGATGAGAGCAGCGACTCCTCGTTGAGCTCCTCCCGGATCGCCATTTCCAAATCCATCTCTTCGGTGCGATCGTACAAAATGCCCACCGCCTTGGCGGGCAAACCGTAGGCGTTGCGCACCGCCACAATTCGAATTTCCAACTTAAGCAAGGAGCCGTAAGTGCTGCGGTAGCGCAGCTTCACCGCAACGCCTTTGCCCTCGGCGGTGAGGCTGCGCTGCAAGGCATCGTCCAAAAATGGCAAATCTTCTGGCAAAAAACCCGCACGCCAACTGGCGGCGGACACCACGCGCGCGCCCAAATTGTCCAAACCAAACAGGCGCAACCACACCGGGCTAAACATCACCTCTTCCTGCTCAATGTCCCACTCAAACATCCCGTCTTCCAGGCTGGAAAGGGCTGCAACCAGGCTGTCCACCGACATTTGATTGGTGCGGTTGGCCAAAAGCACCGCTTTTTCAAGCTGCACATTTTTGTCTTGCTCTTGCTTCAGTTTCTCAGAAGCCTTCTCCGCCCTGGCCACGGCGTCATCCGTCAAGGCCTGCAATTGCTGTTTGTCTTCTTTGAGCAGAGAGACCGACTTCTCGAATACGGTGTACACATAACACACAATGATCGAAATCATGCCAAGCGCAAAGAGGCTGACCACCACCTCAAAGGCAGACCAGTTGACCCACAACCCATACCAGTTCAAATCTTTGATGCCGTCGTCCACGTACACCAAACCGATCAAGCTCAAGGCGATCATTTGGTTCAGTCCCACAATCCCGAAGATGTAGAACATTCGGTCACGCAATGGTTTAGACCCGCCCGCAGAAGTTTGCTGGGCAAAGCTGCTCAGCATGCCCATGAACACAAACAGGAAGATGTACATCACCGCCAGACCACCCCAATGCACCTCCATGATTTTTTGGTCATTGGGCAAAAAAATGAAGCATGCATGGATGCCAAACTGCACAAAAATGCCCAGGGAGGTGAAGAGCAGCATGAACAATTTGGCGCGAAATTTTGCCGATTGGACCAGATAGTCCACGTACAAAAACACCGCAATGCAACCCACAAAGGTAAAAAAGGTACCCGTGAGGCTGAACATCGACGACTTGGCCGACGGCAGCGTAAGGCCCACAAAGGCAGAGGCAAAAAACATCGAGATCACATAGAGCGTGATCAACACGCCGCGCCGCACCAGGTAATGGCTGTTGGCAATGATTGGCGGGTTTTTAATGCGGACTTCCACTGCCACCGTCATGGCCAACAGGGACGCAAAAAATCCAAAGGCCAAGCCAGACAGTTGGGCATCCGAAATTACACTGGCGGCGTAAATGAAATCTGCAACAATGCTGTTCATGGATACTGCCGCCCTGCTGGTGAATTCAGCTCAAGCTGATATAGATACATATCAAACTTTAAATCTTGTTAACCCGTCGTCACAGGGTAACAAGGTGTAAAGCTTCACCCACCCCCCC
>DASUDK010000074.1:0-22680 GCA_036275655.1 Limnobacter sp.
CTTCAGGCGGAGCCAAGGGAGAAACAGGTTTTCAGCGAGAAACAAGCCTCTGCAACGGCCTGTGGCCAGAAAGGCGGCTCAGCTTGTGGCCAAACAGGTGCTGCAACATCGCCTTGGGACATGCCCCAAGCGCTACTCACCGTCTGGCTGAGGCCCCGCATAGTTTTCGAACTTGGTGTACTGCCCAAGAAACGTGACGCGCACCGTGCCAATTGGGCCATTACGCTGCTTGCCAATGATGATCTCGGCGGTGCCTTTGTCTGGTGAGTCTGGGTTGTACACTTCGTCGCGGTAAATAAACAAAATCACGTCAGCGTCCTGTTCAATCGCACCGGATTCCCGCAGGTCACTCATGACCGGGCGTTTGTTTGGTCGCTGTTCCAGTGATCGGTTGAGCTGGGACAGTGCAATCACAGGGCAATTCAGCTCTTTGGCCAAGCCTTTGAGCGATCGCGAAATCTCAGAAATTTCGGTGGCGCGGTTTTCGCCTGGTGAAGAGGAGCCCATCAACTGCAAGTAGTCGATGATCACCAACCCGAGTTGCCCACACTGGCGAGCCAAACGCCGGCAGCGGGCGCGCACTTCCATGGACGACAAGGCAGGCGTTTCGTCGATAAAGAGCTGTGCATTCTGCATCTTTTCCACAGCGTAGGTGAGCCGTGGCCAATCCTCATCGGTGAGGCGACCAGTCCTCAAACGATGTTGGTCCAAGCGCCCCACCGACCCGAGCAATCGCATGGCCAGCTGCTGCGCACCCATTTCCATCGAGAACACCGCCACAGCATGCCCCTCTTCCACAGCCACGTGTTCGCCAATGTTCAAGCTAAATGCAGTGTTGTGCGTCAACACAAAATCATTGGTGATGTAGGTGCGTGTGGGGTGGCTTACAGAAATACACTGCGCTTGCGCCATGCGCACTGGCTCTATGCTTTGAAAAGTGATTCGGCGTTTGCGCTGCCAGTCCGTCCGCAGCCGCACCCTCTTTTCTTCAAGCGAAAACACCTGCAGCGCATCGGCAAAGCTCATGTTCAACACATAAGCCAAGCGCCCCTCTTTGCGTTCGCCCTTGCTGGTGTAATGCGTATTCTTGGTTGCAATTGAACAAAACCCACCCAGTGAACGTGCAAGGTAAGCGACGTCATTGGCCAATTGCTCGCTTGCTGTGGCAAATCGAATCGAACCCCAGGATTCTATCCAGCCATCGGTGTCCAACAGGCCCTGCAACAAGGCCAACCGCGCCGCCTTGTTGGCTTTCAGATATTGATCAGGAATAAATTTGTTGTGGCTGACACAACCGAGTACACCCAAATCATTTAGAGCCTGGCGGAAGTCACTCGGCTGACTGGTGCGAGCACCATTGGCAAGCATTCTGCCTTTCCACACCACCCGGTAGTCGTAGGCCTGTGCATAAACCAATTCCATGTCATGCCCAATTAACGCATTCATTTTGTGCACCAACTCGTCCGACTTGGTGGAAAACATCACACTGCTGTGACTGAAGGCCAAAGTACCGTCGCCTAGCATGGCGCCCAGTACCCAAGGATCTACAGGCAAGGCATCGTCGTGACCAAAATCACCAGTCACGGTATCAATCCACAAGCGGTTTCTGTACCGCACACAGCCAAGCATTTCCGTCAGGCGCTTGGTGTTGATCACGCGGGGTTCAGGCCAATCGCGATACATCACACGCCACAAATGTTCATCGCAGCACTCTGCACTGCGGCCGTCTGAAAACACCACTTTGTAAATCTGCTTTTCACCCTGGGGAAATACCCCTGTAACCACCGACGGATTTCCATCCATTGACGCCAAAGCATCGCCCACGCGCAACTCGCCCATGGCTACCCAGCCACTGGGCGTTTTCACCAAGGCATCAAGCGGCTGCGCCTTCCCCATGGACGGGCGCCCCGCCACAATGATCAAATCGCCTGGCTGTAAACCGGAGGTTTTGCCATCGAGGTCGATGAAGCCAGTTGAAATGCCTGTGATGTCACTGGATGAGTCGCGGTGATACAACTCATCAATCCGCTCCACCACCTTGCCCAGCACAGGCTGCAATTCTTGAAACCCGCCCGCCCCTCGCGCGCCATCTTCAGCAATCTTGAAAATCTTGCTTTCGGCTTCATCCAGGATGGTTTTGGTGTCCTTGCCCTGGGGGTTAAGCGCCGTGGTGGCAATGTCGTCACTGATGGTGATTAGACGGCGCAGCACAGCGCGGTCGCGAACAATCTCGGCGTAGCGGCGAATATTGGCCGCCGACGGTGTGTTGGTGGCCAGGGTATTCAGGTAGGCCAACCCGCCAACATCCTCAGCTTTGCCGGAAGACTGAAGCGATTCGTACACCGTGATCACGTCAGCGGGTTTGGAGCCATCAATTAATTTGGCAATGTGCTCAAAAATCACCCGATGGTCGTAGCGATAAAAGTCATCTGACTTGATCACGTCACCAATTTTGTCCCAAGCCTGATTGTCTAGCAGCAGACCGCCCACCACAGATTGCTCGGCCTCCAGGGAGTGTGGCGGCACACGCAGGCTCGTGATTTCTTGTTCCGGGAAATTGGGTTCGTTCATGGCACCATAGCGCAATTAAGACAAATAAAAAAAGGTCACCCCAAGGTGACCTTTTTCAATACAGGTTCGGGCAAGCTTACAGAGTATAACCGAGGTGTAAACCGGCCTTTGTCGAAACTTGCCCGAGTGGCAGGCGCTGTATTAAGCGGCCTCGCCAGCCACCACCACCTTCACGTCCACAACCACGTCGGGATGCAGGGCAACGGTCACGGTGTGCTCGCCAGCAATCTTCAAAGGACCGTTGGGCATACGCACCTGGGCCTTTTCCACGGCCAGACCCATGTTGGTGAGCTCAACAGCCACGTTGTGGTTGGTCACAGAACCAAACAGACGGCCGTCAACGGCAGCCTTTTCGCTCAGTTGAACCACAGCATTGGCCAATTTGGCACCCAGTGCTTGGGCAGCGGCCAACTTATCGGCAGCGGCTTTTTCCAACTCAGCACGGCGAGCTGCGAATTCTGCAATCGCAGATTCGGTGGCGCGTTTGGCTTTGCCGTAAGGAATCAGGAAGTTGCGGGCGTAGCCGTCTTTCACACGAACCACATCACCGAGTTGACCCAGGTTGGGCATTTTTTCAAGAAGAATGACTTGCATGGTGTTCTCCCGTACTGCTTAGTGGTTGTCGGTGTAAGGCAGCAAAGCCAGGAAACGTGCACGCTTGATCGCTGTGTCCAATTGGCGCTGGTAATTTGCCTTGGTGCCAGTGATGCGGGCGGGCATGATCTTGCCGTTCTCGCCGATGAAATCCTTGAGCGTGTCGATGTCTTTGTAATCGATTTGCTCTACCTTGCCCACGGTGAAGCGGCAAAACTTTTTGCGCTTGAACAGTGGGTTTTGCTGGGGACGACGTCCCTTGCGATCATTTTTACGACCAAAAGCCATAATGTTCTCCAACTATGTAAGCCTTCAACATGGGCGCATTGCGCAAACATGGAAGCGAAGGCTTTTTGATTTGTGTGAACGAAGCGCCAAAAAACCAGACCACTCCACCAATTGCCCCAGGCCGATTTGATCAACCTGCTTGGCCGCAACACCCATGGCCATCGCAGACACTGTGCACTTGACCAATCTTGTTTTGCTCGCTTCCAGCTGCTCACTCTCGTGTTCTAGCTCAAACTCGCAAACCGGTATGCCGGCTGGGGTATAACGCAACACCGATTTGGCGGTCAGGGTAGCAATCAAAACGAACTGGTTGCTCACTTGACCGGCCTGCATCGCATGGACTGCGGATTGCGGGGTGGGTGATTTGTTTTGCTCTTCCTCCAAATTCATGAATCTGCCAACGATGGACCCGATTACTCGGCGTCGTCTTCGTCGTCAGAATCGCCGCGGTCGTCGCCTGCAGAAGCGGTGGCAGCAGCGGCCTTGCGCTCTTGCTCGCGCTGCACTTCTTTCATCATTGGAGAAGGCGCTGTTTCGGCCTTCTTCATTTTGACGGTCAGGTGGCGCAATACGGCATCGTTGAATTTGAACGCAGTTTCGAGTTCTTCCAGCACTTCCTGGCTGCACTCGATGTTCAGCAGAACATAGTGGGCCTTGGCCAGCTTCTGGATTGGGTAAGCCAACTGGCGGCGACCCCAATCTTCGTGGCGGTGCACTTTACCGCCGTTGGATTCGATGATTCCACGATACTTCTCGACCATGGCAGGCACTTGCTCGCTTTGGTCGGGATGCACGATGAAAGCAATTTCATAGTGACGCATTGATAACTCCTATGGATTTTCCACAATTGGAAAAGCCACCACACCCCCGTGGTGCAGTGGCAGGTAACCCAAAATTATAGTGGGAATTGAGACCCGCTGCAATGCGACGGGCCATTTATTTGATTGTTTTCAGGCGTTTTGTTGCTGTAAACGCTTTTTTTCCATGTCACGCAGCTCACGGCGCAGAACCTTGCCCACAGGACTTTTGGGCAATTCGGTTACAAATTCCACATGGCGGGGAATTTTGTAGGCAGTCATGTGCTTGCGACAATGCTCCACAATGGCCTCGGCCGTGAGTTCCGGATCTTTTTTAACCACGAAAAGCTTCACTGCTTCGCCGGTTTTCGCATCTGGCACGCCCACGGCGGCGGCTTCAAACACCCCGTTGAGCAGAGTGGCCACGGCCTCGATCTCTTTGGGATACACATTGAAGCCCGACACAAGGATCATGTCTTTTTTGCGGTCTGTGATGTAGAAGTAGCCGTTTTGATCCATGTAGGCGATGTCGCCAGTTTTCAACCAACCGTCCTGCGTGAGTATTTCAGCGGTCTCGCGGGGCTTGTTCCAGTAACCACGCATCACTTGTGGGCCTTTGACGCACAACTCCCCTTCTTGCCCCACAGGCAATTCATTGAAGTCATCGTCGCGAATCGAGACCAGTGTGGACGGCACGGGCAGGCCAATCGAGCCGTTGTATTCTTCGTGCAACGGGTTGATGCAAACCGCCGGTGAAGCCTCGGTAAGCCCATAAGCTTCGGACAGACGCGTGCCGGTTACCTTCTTCCAGCGCTCCGCCACTGCGGGCTCAATGGCAGCGCCACCACCCAGCACCAGCTTCACATGTGAAAAATCCACCTGCTCGAAACCCGGGGTGTTGAGCAAGCCGTTGAATAAGGTGTTCACACCGGTCAAGGCTGTGAAAGGCACTGCCGACAGCGTTTTTACAAAGGTCTTCATGTTGCGGGGGTCGGTGATGAGCAGACAGTGCCCGCCCACCTTGATGAACACCAATATATTGGCTGTGAGGCAGAAGATGTGATACATCGGGAGTGCCGTGATCGCAATTTCTTTGCCCTCTTCAATGTCTTGGTTTAACCAGGCTGACGCTTGCTGAAGGTTGGCCACGATGTTGCCATGGGTGAGCATGGCCCCTTTGGCCACGCCTGTGGTGCCGCCGGTGTACTGCAAAAAAGCCAAATCATCGTGTGTGATGTTGATCTTTTTCAATTCGGCGTGACGCCCCAGGGCCAAAGCCTTTTTGAACGAAATGGCACCTGGCAAAACAAATGATGGCACCAGCTTTTTCACGTAGCGCACCACAAAATTCAGCAATGTGCGCTTAAAAAAGCCGTGCATTTCGCCCATGGACGCCAACAGGATATGCTCCACCGGGGTGTTTTTGAGCACTTTCTCCAGGGTGTGTGCAACATTCTCGAACACCACGATCACTTTGGCACCAGAATCCCGAAGCTGATATTCCAGCTCGGTCGGCGTGTACAGGGGGTTGACATTGACCACCACAAAACCAGCGCGTATGGCCCCCATCATGGCCACAGGGTACTGAAGCAAGTTGGGCATCATGAATGCAACCCGATCACCCTTTTTCATGCCTGGTAAGCTTTGTAGATATGCGCCAAAGTCGCGGGTCAGCGCGTCTAGCTTTTGATAGCTCAAACCTGTGCCCATGTTGCTGAACGCGGTTTTGTCGGCAAACTTGCGGCTGGCCTCTTCGAAAATCTCGCGCACGGAAGGGTACTGGTCCATGTTGATATCGGCGGGCACCCCCGGCGGATAACTCTGAACCCAGGCTAGGTCTGTCACACATGTCTCCTTGGAACACCAGCCCTCTGGGCCGGAAAAGCTGTTTACTCTTTTGCGCCTGATCAGACGAGCGAAACGCGCAACACAATATGCGCGAATCTGAGTGTTTGATCAAAGAGCTTGGATTCTAATGCACCACGCATTCATTGTGAGCCGTCGACGGGAAATCCATTCAAGGTGCCAGCCCGAATTTGGGCAAGCAAACCATACTCACGCTCTTGAATTGTCTGAAAAAACAAGGTGGGCTTGTCCAGGGCTGAAAAAGCCACCATGCCCTGGCTCAAAAAATCGTGGAAATCCTCTAAATTGGCCTTTTGCGCTGCACCACGGGTCATTTTGAGCAATGGCTTCAAGAAGGGGAAGCGCAACAAGCCCCGGATGGACTCGCCGACCTCACTCACCAGCTCAATTTGCCTGGTGCGCAAATCGTATTGGGCCTGGGCCCGGAAGGCAGTGATGTAAATCAAATCTCTAGATTCTACTTCAGATTCCCATTCTTTTTTATTGATATATATGCAAATATCATCGTCAAGGGTCTCGGCCATGAGGTCCATCAAAATCACTTTCCGCACGACCTCCACCGCCTGCCTGGGCAGCAATTTTTCCAACTTGGGCAGCACCCGCTCCACCTGGTGGTCTCGTTGGCTCACGTCGCCAGTGCAGTACAACTGATCCAAGAAAAAGCGGCCGGCTTGTCGGGTGTCACTTTTTTGAAGTAAATCCTGATATGTAAGCTCCAATCTTTTGTTTTGAAATATTTTTACTTGATTTTTCAACCTCAAAAAATCATCACCCCTACCAACGCCGGCGCGCAATTGGCGTATGGTGGACTGCATTTCGTGAGCGGACAAAGCAAAGTCGATCATGGCAAGACACTGACGAGAGATGGATTCAATTTGCGGCATTGCACCACAAATCAGACATGGAAAATAGTCAAATTTTATGTTTACATTCGTTAATGGTAAAACCTGAGAGAGTGAGACAACATGAACGCGCCATCCAAAATCCAAGGTCAAGAGCTGACCGCTGCAGAATTGAAAGCCACGCTGGAGTCCCTCAAGCAAGCTTACCGAATCAATCCCTTCCCGACCTGGAACCAGCGCAAAACTTGGCTCAAGCAATTGAGCGACATGGTCTACGACAACAAACACAGGTTTGCTGAGGCCATTTCAGAGGATTTTGGCTATCGCTCCCCCAACGACACATTGCTGGCAGAGGTTTTTCCATGCCTGGAAGGAATTCGCCACGCACTCTCTCACGGCAAGGGCTGGATGAAGACTCGCAAGCAAGGCGCCAGCATTTGGTTTAAGCCGGCCAGCACACAGCTGATGCCTCAACCCCTGGGCGTCGTCGGTGTGATCGTGCCTTGGAACTACCCACTGTTTCTTTCGGTTGGCCCAATGATTGCAGCGCTTACAGCGGGCAACCGTGTGTTCATCAAGATGAGTGAGTACACACCCCGTTTTAGCGCCCTGCTGGATGAGCTTTTAACCAAGTACCTTGGCCGCGATGTGGTGCAGGTGATCAACGGTGGCCCTGAGGTGGCTGCTGAGTTTTCTCGCCTGCCTTTTGATCATCTGTTGTTCACTGGGTCAACCAATGTGGGTCGCATGGTGATGAAAGCCGCCAGTGAAAACCTGGTGCCCGTCACCTTGGAGCTGGGCGGCAAGAGTCCGGCCATCATCACAGAGCCCACCGTGGCCGACGCGAGTCGATTCCGCAATGCAATTGCGCGCACACTGTCTGGCAAGTCGATAAATGCCGGCCAAACCTGTATTGCACCAGATTACCTGCTGGTGCCCGAAGGCTGCGAGGAGGCCCTGCTGCAACATGCCAAGGCCATTGTGGACAAGCGCTTCCCGGATGGCATTTTGTCCAAGGACTTTTCTGGCATCGTGTCTGACCGGCATGCGCAACGCCTGCAGCGCTTGATGGATGAAGCAGCGGAACAAGGTGCGCGGGTGGTGACACTGATGAAGACCTCAGACAGCCCCGGACGCAAAGTGCCCCTCACCCTGATATTCAATGCCAAAGAAGACTGCATGCTGATGCAGGAGGAGATTTTTGGCCCCGTGTTGCCCGTGGTGACCTACAAACGCCTTGATGAGGCGCTGGAATATGTGAATAAGCGTCCCCGCCCGCTGGCACTGTATTTGTTTGACGACAACGGCAAAACCCAGCAAATGGTGATGGAACAGACCATTGCCGGCGGTGTTTGCCTGAACGACACTTTGTTCCATATTGCACAAGAAAACCTGCCTTTTGGCGGCGTGGGTGATTCAGGCATGGGCCACTATCATGGCAAATTTGGATTTGACACGATGTCCAAACTGAAACCGATTTTTAAACAGGGGCGCTTCCACGTGATGGAAACCCTTTCCCCACCTTACAACAACAGCGTGTTTGCGTTCATGACCAAACTGCTGACCCGCAAGGTGTAACAACAGGGTCGCCATGAATCGACGTCGATTTTTGAAATTCGGGGTGGCCGGTGCTTTGATGGCCGGGGGCTTGGGGTGGCTGGGCGCGCAGTTTGCCAAGGTGACCGTGCATCCGGGTCAGTCCATTGTGCATCCACGACACTACCCCATGTTGCGCGCCATGGCCGCCGGCCTGCTGGACGACGCTTTGCCAGAAAGCGGCACCACAGGCGCACTGGATCGCGCTGTGCAATCCTTCATCACCTCCAGTCAAACATTGGCTCCAGCGGCCCAATCTGAACTGGGGCAGTTGTTGAATATTCTTGAAAACCCCGTGGGTCGAAGGCTAATTGCCGACCTGGGCAACAGCTGGGAAAACGCCAGCGTGACCCAGGTTCAACAATTTTTGATCAATTTCAGAGACCATCCCATCCCCGCCTTGCAACCTGGTTACCACGCTTTGCACGATTTGATGATGGCAAGCTGGTACAGCCAACACAGCGAATGGGATGCCATGGGCTACCCAGGCCCGCCGTTCAAGCTGACGTAAGCAATAAAACCGCAGAACCAGCCCTCTCCACCACTTAGTATTTGCATTCAATCGCCATGACCGAATCCATTATTCAAGCCGCACAAACCCTGGTGGCTGATCCGTTTCTTGAAGGCATTGCGCAGGGCTGGAATGCCTATGAAGCCCACAGCAGGGACATGCCGGACCGGCTGATTGCTGATGTGGTGGTGATTGGCACTGGTGCAGGTGGCGGAATCACGGCGGAAATGTGCGCGAAAGCGGGCTTGAAAGTGCTGCTGATTGAAGAGGGTCCGCTGAAAACATCCAAAGATTTTAAAATGCTGGAGTCGGTGGCCTATCCCACCCTCTACCAAGAAGGCGCAGCCCGAAAAACAGCCGACAAAGCCATCAATATTTTGCAGGGCCGCGCAGTGGGCGGCTCCACCACGGTGAACTGGACGTCCAGCTTCCGCACGCCGACGGATACGCTGGCGTATTGGCAATCTGAATTTGGCTTGAAAGACATGACCGAGGCCGCCATGGCCCCCTGGTTTGAACAAGCCGAACGACGATTGAATATTGCCGACTGGCAAGTCCCACCCAACGAAAACAACGACATTCTGCGCCGCGGCGCAGAGGCCCTAGGGATCTCGTGGGGCGCGATCCGCCGCAATGTGCGGGACTGCTGGAATTTGGGTTACTGCGGCATGGGCTGCCCCACAAACGCCAAGCAAAGCATGCTCGTGTCCACCATCCCAACCGCACTGGCGGCGGGCGCCGAACTGGTGGCTGGTTTGAGGGCACATTCGTTCGTATTCAAACAGGGGCGCATCACCAGCCTGCGCGCGCAAATCATGCATGCGGATGGCATTCTGCCCTCGGGCAAGCAAGTGGAAGTGGTCGCCAAACATTATGTGCTGTCTGGCGGTTCCATCAACACCCCAGCCGTGCTGCTGCGCTCCAATGCCCCCGACCCGCATGACTTGGTGGGCGAACGCACCTTCCTGCACCCAGTGGTGATCTCTGCCGCACGCATGGACAAGGAGGTGCGGGCCGACGCGGGTGCGCCCCAAACCATTTACAGCGACCATTACCTGCAAACTGACCCAATTGATGGGCCGATTGGGTTCAAACTGGAAGCGCCTCCCTTACACCCCGTGATTTTTAGCTCCACCCTGCCCGGCTTTGCCCAAAAGCATGCGGAGGTGATGCGCAACTTCTCTAAAACACACATGCAACTGGCCTTGTTGCGGGACGGATTCCGCCCCGACAGCGCCGGTGGCCGCGTGCGCTTGCAAAGCGATGACACCCCAGTGTTGGATTACAAACTCACCCCCGCCATTTGGGACGCCGCACGGCGTGCGCTGGTGGCCATGGCCGAGCTGCAACACGCCGCTGGTGCAAAAACCACCCTGCCGGTGCATGAGCATGCGCAACACATGGGCAACATCGACGACGCGCTCAAACAAATCAAGGCGCTGGACATGAAGCCTTTGATCATGAAGGTGGTGTCAGCCCATGTGATGGGCGGTGCGCGCATGGCAGGCGACGAAAAACACGGTGTGGTCGGCCCCAATGGCCGACATTGGCAAATTGAGAATCTCTCGGTGCACGATGGCTCCCTGTTTCCAACCAGCATCGGTGCCAACCCACAACTGTCGATTTATGGCTTGGTCAACCGCCTGACCCACGGGCTGGTCAGCGAGCTCACGGGCCAGCCGGCTGTGCCCTTGGCATAAAGCAATGATTCGCCAGCTCAACAGGCTTTACTGGCTCGGTTACCTTGGCTTTGCCTTGGCCTTGTACTGGGTGCTGCGGCAATGGTTGCGTCTTGAGATTGATGATGCATGGCTGACCAGCCTCGGCCTGTTGATCGGCCTGCTGTTTGCGGCCCACATTGGATTTAACGCGTCTGGGTTCGCCCTCTCCTACAGCGTGCGTCAAATCCCTCAGATTCGCGATCGCGGCCTTCCTTTTCACAACACAGAAGGTGACACCTTTCATCGCCTCGGCTTGTGGCGCTGGGTGAAAGCGGTGCTCATAGAAAGCGTGCATTCACTCAAGCTGATCACCTTGTTACAACCCTGGGCCCCCGAACCGGAAGGCATCCGAATGGCGGGCAAGGCCTGGCGCAAGAAAAAGCCCCTGCCCGTGCTGCTGGTGCACGGCTACTTGTGCAACGCTGCGGTTTGGCACAGCACACGGGCGCTGCTTGAGCGCGCGGATGTGACCAGCCATGCAATTACGCTTGAGCCAGCCATTGGTTCCATCCGCAGCTACGCGGAGTCAATTCACGAGGCCATTGACGAGTTGCTGGTGGCCACAGGCGCGCCCCAGGTGAAAATCATTGCCCACAGCATGGGCGGGGTGGCAGTGCGCTACCACGCCACGGAATTTGGTCATCACCGAATTGCAGGCATGATCACCATTGGTAGTCCGCACTTTGGCACGGCCCTGTCTACCCTGGGTGTGGGCAAAAACGTGAAGCAAATGGCGTGGGGCAGCTATTTTTTAAGAACCTTGCGCGAACACCCGACAGACCGGGAGTTTCAGCAAAAAATATGGTCGCTTTGGAGCCCTCAAGACAACATTGTTTGTCCACCTGCGTCCAGCAAACTTGAGTTTGGAAAAAACACCGCCGTGCCCGGCTGCGGGCACGTTGGCTTGATTTCGGATTCGACCACAGAAGACCTGATTCTCAACTGGTTGGCAGAAGATGCACAGGCCTATCCGCTGGCCGAAAACCGCGCATAAACACCTTAGAAGTGAATGCCTTGCATAAGCGTGGTGAAGGCCACCTGTTCGGCAGAGGGACCCGATCCTTTTTTGCCTTTGGCAGCCGACTCTGAATCCGGGAACATGCGGAACGATGTGTTCATCAGGATTTGAGCTGGGCGTGGTACCACCGCGTGCAACACTTGCCCCAAGATACCCAGGCGGGTGGCAATCCGCACAGGCCGGTGGATCACCGCTTGGGCCACCATGTCTGCCGCCTGATCCGGGTTGAGTGTGGGCACGTTGTTGTATAGCTTGGTGGGCGCAATCATGGGGGTGCGCACCAAAGGCATGTTGATGGTGGTGAAATGTATATTCAAGTCCGCAAACTCAGAGGCCGCGCAACGGGTCCAAGCGTCGAGCGCACCTTTGGAGGCCACATAAGCAGAAAAACGCGGCGCGTTGGTGAGCACACCAATCGATGAAATGTTGATCACATGGCCTTTGCGGCGCTCCATCATTTTTGGCAACAGTCCGTATGTGACCCGCAATGCGCCAAAGTAGTTGAGCTGCATGGTCCGCTCCAGGTCATGGAAACGATCAAAGCTGTTCTCAATGCCACGGCGGATGGATCGACCCGCGTTGTTGACCAGCACATCCACGTGTCCAAAATCTTTCAGCAACTGGGCCACAAAGCGGTCGCAATCAGCCATGTCGGCAATGTCCACCGAATAGGTGTGCAGCTCATTGCCTTCCGAACGCACCAGCGCTTTGGCCTCCAGCAACTTCTCTTCATCACGACCGCAGATGATGGTGATTGCTCCAGCCGCAGCCATTTTTTGAGCCGTTGCCAAACCAATGCCTGAGGAGCCTCCGGTGATCAGCACCACTTTGCCAGCCACCTGCCCGCTCAGGCTGCGGTCCACAAACAGGTCTGGATCCAGATGGCGCTCCCAGTAATCCCAAATCACCCAGGCGTAGTCTTCTAGGTTGGGGCAGGCAATGCCGCTGCCCTCCAGCACAGCTTGTGTGCCGCGGCAATCGTAGCGGGTTGGCCAGTTGATGTAACCAAACACCTCCTCAGGCAATGCCAGGTCTTTGAGCACCGCATTGCGAATGCGCCGCACGGGTGTGAGGCTCATCAAGCCTTTTTTAACTGCACCGGGAATGAATCCAAACATGGCCGCATTGATCCGCATTTCCATTTTGGGGGCATGGGCGGCACGCGCGAAAATGTTCAACACGTCGCCAATCCGGTTGGGCTTGGGGTCGACCAAGTGGAACGCTTGCCCATCCAGGCCATCCTTGTGGGCGATGTAGTCCATGGCATTGACCACAAAATCCACAGGCACAATGTTAATGCGACCGCCTTCCACACCAATCGTGGGCACCCAAGAGGGCAAAAGTTTGCGCATCTTCTGGATGAGTTTAAACAGGTAGTAAGGACCGTCAATCTTGTCCATCTCGCCGGTCTTGGAATCGCCCACAACAAACCCAGGGCGATAAACGCGCCATGCGCCTTTTACTTTTTTGCGCACAATGCCTTCGGAGTCATGCTTGGTGCGGAAATAAGGGTGGTCCAGGTTCTCCGCTTCTTCAAACATGTCCTCACGGAACACGCCCTCGTAAAGACCGGCTGCAGCAATTGAAGACACATGCTGGAAGCAGCCCGCGCCAATGGCATTGGCCAAATCCACTGCATTTTCAGTGCCTTTGATGTTGGTCTCCACCTGGCTTTCTGCATCGGCGGCCAAGTCATAAATGGCCGCAAGGTGGAAGAAATGCGCCACTTGTTTGTTGAGCAACTTCACATCAGCGGCGGCCACACCAAGCTTGGGCTTGGTCAGATCGCCCACCACGGGCACACATTGCCCTTTTTTCGCACCCCAATATTTCAACAGGTCGGGCACTTTGTCCTGGCTGGACTCACGAATCAAAAAATAAATGGTGCCTTTTCGTTTCTGTTCAATCAGGCGTTTTACCAAGCGTTTGCCAATAAAACCGGTAGCTCCGGTTACAAAATAGTTCATGGATGTCTTCTCCGCGGTGCAGTGTTGTTATTGCTTGAGGCGTTTTGCAA
Source organism: Limnobacter sp. (assembly GCA_036275655.1). Classification (GTDB taxonomy): domain Bacteria; phylum Pseudomonadota; class Gammaproteobacteria; order Burkholderiales; family Burkholderiaceae_B; genus Limnobacter. Next base: position 13,822 of record DASUDK010000074.1, read on the forward strand.
TGGCTACTATAACCGCAGGCCTGAAATTCGCAAACAGCCAAGGCGCTGAATCCATGCGGGTCAGCAAGGTGCTTACGGGAAAACACGCATGGGCTTTAGTGTGCCTTCTCTAGTGAGGCGTCGATAAACTAATAGAATAGGCCAAATAAAAACACAGGCAGAGGCCATTGCGCTGCCTTCCACAAGGAGAGACAAACATGACCGGAAAGAAAAAATCCACGCGCGCGGGCGGAGAAAATCCCATCAAAGGCGCCGTGGACAGTGCTCAGCAGCTCCTGTCTGCCGGTCTGGGTGCAATCACCAAGGCCCAGGAAGAAAGCAATCGAGTGCTAGAAAATTTGGTCAAAGAGGGCCAGGAAATCCAGGAGCGTACCGTGAAATTTGCAGATCAAAAAGTTGTCGAAGTGACGGGCAAAGTGAGCAAACTGGCCGGTTCCGTGTCCAGCAAGGCCACTCAACATTGGGACAAACTCGAACAGGTGTTCGAAGAGCGCGTTGCTCGCGCCTTGGGCCGCTTGGGTGTGCCCACCAACAAAGACGTTCAGCAACTGGCCGAGCGCATTGAACAACTGTCTGCCGCCGTTCAAGAATTGACCGGCCAAAAGGCAGAGAACAAAGCCAGTGCTGCCAAAAAACCCGCACGCACCAAAAAAGCGGCTGAATAACCGCCCCTGCTCCCGGCGCAATCCGGGTAGCCAGTGATGTACACGCCTGCTTGGTAGCAAACCAAACAGGCGTGCTCACCCCCCCAACGTGCCGGGACCCCTAAGACCATGAACAACACCCCTGAAAGCCCCCGAATTGGCTTGGCTTTGGCCGGTGGTGGCCCATTGGGCGCCATCTATGAAATCGGGGCGCTTTGCGCGCTCGCCGAGTCGATCGACGGCCTGGACCTCAATGACATGCATGTCTATGTGGGCGTGTCGGCCGGCGGCATCGTGGCCACAGGGCTTGCGCACGACCTCACGCCGACCCAAATTTACCGGCTGTTCATCGAGGGCGAACCTGAAGAGTTTGCCTTCGACCCATCGGTGCTGCTGCGGCCAGCTTGGCGGGAGTACTGGACCCGCGCACGCAAGGTGCCAAGCCTGTTGAGCACGGCCATTTCAGATTATTTTCTTCGAGACGATGCCACCTGGGTGAGTTGTATCGAGCGCCTGGGCGCGGCCATTCCCACGGGCCTATTCAATGGCGATGAACTCCATGAGTGGATGGCTGACCTGATCGCCAAAGGCGGTGGCACAAACGACTTTCGCAGTTTGCGCAAACGACTCGTGTTGGTGGCCACAGACCTTGACTCGGGCGAATCTGTGCCATTTGGCATGCCTGGGCATGACGATGTGCCCATTTCCAAAGCTGTTCAGGCCTCAGCCTCGCTCCCTGGCTTGTTTCCACCCACAAAAATTGGCAGCCGGCACTATGTGGACGGCGCGCTGAAAAAAACTTTGCACGCATCGACTGCACTCAAGGAGGGGGCAGACCTGCTGATTTGTTTGAATCCTTTGGTGCCTTACGACGACAGGCTCAATCCAAGGAACAACCGCCGCCGCGCAAAAGGCAAAGCATTCCAGCCGGGATCTCGTTTGTATGAAGGTGGCCTGCCTGTGGTGCTTTCACAGACCTTCCGTTCCATCATCCACTCACGCATGGACATTGGGATGGAACGTTATGCACACCTGTACCCCAACGCAGACATTGTGTTGTTTGAGCCCCAACATGGCGATGGTGAATTTTTCTTCACCAACCCATTTAGCTATGCCAGCCGCAGGCGCTTGTGCGAGCATGCCTACCAACGCACCCGAGAGGAGCTGTGGGCGAGGCGACATGATCTCATCGAGAAATTGGGGCGCCATGGCTTAACGCTCAACCTTGAGTTGTTGAAAGACCCGACCTTGCGACTGGGCAACCAGCCCAGCAAGCGCCCCGCCAGGGCAGGCTCGATTGTGTCCAAGTTCGATCAGTTGGAAGATTCGCTCAATGAACTGGACCGCTACGTGAGAATCGCCAAAACACGGCAGGCCGCATAGCGCTCAAACCATTGTCAAAATGAATACTGGTTTTGTCGCATGCCGCAAAACCACGTAGACTAAGCACATTAATTCAATTACAACAAGGCTGGCTGGCAGGGTTAAAAACAGCCGTCTTATTAAAAGCGCAAGACTTTGGCCAGACAGGAGACGACCAGAGAATGGAACGCAAGCCTCCAAGAAGAACAAGAGAACGAATTCTTGATTTGTCCCTGAGACTGTTCAACGAATTCGGTGAGCCCAACATCACAACCACTGTGATCGCTGATGAGATGAACATCAGCCCGGGCAACCTTTACTACCACTTCCGCAACAAAGACGACATCGTCAACAGCATTTTTGCCAGTTTCGAAAAAGAGATTGATGGGCTGTTGGATGTGCCAGGCAATCGGCAAGCCAATATTGAGGATGCGTGGCTGTATCTCCAAGTGTCGTTTGAGCTGATTTGGCGTTATCGATTTTTGTACCGGGATTTGAACGACTTGTTGTCGCGCAACCGCACGCTTGAGATTCATTTCAAACGCATCCTGAAACACAAGGTGGATGTGGCCCGGCGACTTTGCCAAGGTTTGGTTGAATCGGGGGACATGATGGCCTCTCAAGCCCAAATCAACGCGCTGGCCACCAACATGGTGGTGGTGGCCACCTATTGGTTATCTTTTGAATATGTTCGCGATCCCCGACACTTCAACGATGAAGCGACCATGAGCGCCGCCCTTGCAAACGGTGTTTACCAAGTGATGTGCCTGCTGGCGCCTTATTTGCAGGGCAACGCCAAAGAACTGTTCGAAAGCCTTGCCCAATCTTTTGTTACCGAAGAAAACACATAACAACACACTCCAGGAGATGACACATGAGTGACTTGAAAGCGCGTTTTGAAAAAGCAGTGGCCGAATCCAAGAGCCTGCCAGAGCGCCCAGACAACCAGACCTTGCTGAAGATTTATGCGCTCTTCAAACAGGCCACAGAAGGCGACAACACCGGCAAACGCCCTGGCTTTACCGACATTGTGGGACGCGCAAAATATGACGCATGGAAAGGCTTGGAAGGCACAACCAACGACCAGGCGATGCAGAGTTACATCGATCTGATTGAATCATTGAAGTAAATCCGAGGACAATCCCTCAGCGCCCGGCCTGCTGCCTGAAAAAATCGGGCAGCTTGCCTGCCTCTTGCGGCACAGCGTCCAGCTTGGCCGCAACATGCACACACACCGTGCGGCACAATTCAACCACCGTGGGCTCTTTGACTTGGTACAGCACCAAGGTGCCCTCTTTGCGGCGCTGCAAGACGCCAGCCCGGTACATCAAGTTGAGATGCCGAGAGATGTTGGACTGTGTAGAGTCCACCGCTTCCACGATGTCATTGACGGACTTTTCACCGTTGCACAAGGCATGGATGATTTTTAGGCGAGTGGGCTCCGAGAGCACCGCAAAGTAACCCGACACCTGCTCCAGCAAAGAATCCAGTTCGCTCATGACCGCATAGGTAAAAGTGTGTTGTGTAGTGCGATTGTACGCCCAGTTTAAGCGTGTGCACCCGACAGGCAGGCATTTAATGCTTGGCCAGCAACAAACCCGCGTGCTCCCGCATGGGATGAAACTCAATGCTCTCCCAACGTTTTTGCATCACGTCCAAATCAAAACGCGAGGTGGCCAGAAAGGCCTGCGTGTCGGCTGCATCGGTCACCATGCGTCCTATGTTGGCCTCCACAAACCGACGCAGGTCAACCGCGTTCTTGCTGGTCACCCAACGGGCGCAGCTATAACGGCTGGGCGCAAGGCGCACGTCCACACCGTATTCGGTTTTGAGGCGAGCCTGCACCACTTCAAATTGCAATTGCCCGATGGCACCCAGCAGCATCTCGGATCCCATCATGGGCTTGAACACTTGAATGGCCCCTTCTTCGCCCAACTCCGCCAACCCTTTTTGGAGTTGCTTGCTGCGCATGGGGTCTTTTAACTCTACAGCTGCAAACAATTCGGGAGCAAAAAACGGCAAACCGGTGAATTGCAGGTTTTCCCCCTCGCTCAGAGAGTCGCCCAGCTGCAAACCGCCATGGGTGGTGAGGCCGATGATGTCACCCGCATAGGCCTCATCAACCCGGTCACGCCGCTGGGATAGAAAAGTAACCACGCTAGTGGGACGGAAATCCTTGCCGGTGCGCAACACCTTAAATTTCATGCCATGCTCAAAGCGACCAGACAACACACGCACAAAGGCGATGCGGTCGCGGTGGGAAGGATCCATATTGGCCTGGATTTTAAAAACCACGCCGGTGAATTTGGACTCCGAGGGTTTAACCTCGCGTTCAATGGCTTTGCGGGGCCCTGGATGCGGCGCAACGTCCACCAAGGCATCCAATACCTCTTGCACACCGAAATTGTTCACCGCCGAGCCAAAAAACATGGGGGTTTGTTTGCCCGCCAAAAACACCTCGGTGTCGAAGGCTGGGGCTGCTGTGGTGACCAGGTCAATTTCTTGTTCGGCTGTCGCAAACTCGGCACCAAAGCGTTGACGAAGTGCGTCTCGATCGTCACCTGCAATCACTTCATCGTCTTCTCGTCTGCGATCTGCCCCTGGGGTAAAGACGCGCATGTGATTTTTACGAATGTCAAAGATGCCGTGAAAAAGCTTGCCCTGCCCCACCGGCCAAGCAAATGGCACGCAGGGTATGCCCAGCGTGCTTTCAATTTCGTCCATCAATTCCAGCGGATCACGCACCTCGCGATCCATTTTGTTTACGAAGGTGATGATGGGGGTGTTGCGCGCGCGGCAAACTTCGATCAAACGCAAGGTCTGCGGTTCAACACCGTTGGCGGCATCAATGACCATCAATGCGGCGTCCACCGCAGTGAGCACACGGTAGGTGTCTTCTGAAAAGTCTTGGTGCCCTGGCGTGTCCAGTAGGTTGATCACTTGGCCACGATATTCCATTTGCATCACCGAGCTGGCCACCGAAATACCACGTTGCTTTTCGATCTCCATCCAGTCTGAAGTGGCGTGGCGGCTTGCCTTGCGTGCCTTTACGCTGCCTGCAATTTGAATGGCTCCCGCGAACAGCAACAGCTTTTCGGTCAGGGTGGTTTTGCCCGCGTCGGGGTGGGAAATGATTGCAAACGTGCGACGGCGTTTGACTTCGGATTCAATGGACACAGCGCGACGGCCTTTGGCACAAAAGCCGTGATTCTACACTGTGTGTCAAAAAGCTTCACCTAAAGCACCATAGTCATTCATTTGATGAATACTCAATTCGATAAAAACCCTGATGTGGACATCCCGTATTGTTCTTTAAATTCATTTTTGTGACATTTCGTTTAACTTATGAAGCATCAATACACTTCATTTTATTAATCATTTTTGCAAAACACATGTAGGGGATGACGATGAAAACAATTTTGGCAAAGTCTGCCGTTGCAATTGGCCTGGCCGCCTTGGCGATGGGCACCGCCCATGCCGACAAATCGAAATGGCCCAAAAGCTTCACTGTGGGCACAGCGTCCCAAGGTGGCACCTATTACGCCTACGGCGCAGGCTGGGCAAACCTGGTTGCAGACACCTTGGGCATCACTGGCGGCGCCGAGGTCACTGGTGGCCCCACCCAAAACTTGGCCTTGGTGCACACCGGCAAACTCGCCTTTGGCATGACCACCATGGGCCCCGCGCGTGAGGCCCTGGACGGGAAGAGTCCGCTGGCACCCGGCCTGAAAATGAACAAGGTTTGCGCCATGTTCCCAATGTATGAAACCCCATTTTCAATCACCGTCCTGTCTTCTAGCGGCATCAAATCGATCAAAGACATCCCGGCAGGCGCGAAAATCGGCTTTGGCCCTGCCGGCTCCACATCGGACAGTTACTTCCCAAAAATGCTTGAAACCCTGGGCGTCAAATTCCAACGCCGAAATGGTGGCTGGAGCGACCTGGGCGGCCAACTGCAGGATGGCCTGATTGATGTGGTGGCTTTTGCTGCGGGCGTGCCCATTCCTGCGGTGACACAGTTGGAGGTGCAAACCAAAATCAACATCATTGAATTCACGCCAGAGGAGCAGAAAAAAATCATCGACACCTATCCGGTTTCCGCGTTCCCAATCAAGGCCAATACGTACAAAACATTGACCAAAGATGCGCGGGCCGTTTCCATGTGGAATTACGCGATTGCCAATTGCGACCTGCCGACCGACTTTGTGTACGAAGCCACCAAGGCGGTGCTGGACAACAATCCCAAGATGCTGAACATCCACAAGGGTGCACGCACCACACTGGCAGAGAATTGGAACACCAACACCTTCATCCCCTTCCACCCAGGTGCTGCCAAGTACTACGAGGAAAAGGGATACAAAATTCCTGACAGTCTAAAACTCAAGCAGTAAAGCAACCCAAAGCACCCTTCTGAACCGGTGCCCCCCCGGCGCTTGGCTGGCACACGCCACGCCTTCGCCGGGGTTTTTGATTCAGCTCCAATTACGGTATTCCTTATGACCAACACCTCCAATCCTTCAAACAGGGCCACTGACGTGATCATTGCACAAGGCGTCGACGATGAGCCTGCAGCGAGCAACCAGCGGACTTTTGTGAACAAAGCTGCGCTGTTCGTGTCTTTGATATCCGCAGCGTATGCGTTTTTCCATGTGTTCACATTGAACGTTGCACCAGTAGAAACCTGGGCCTTCCGCATCATGCACGTCGCAGGTGCGCTTGTGCTGGGTTTTGTGGCTTATTCATCTGCCAACCTTGATAGACCCGCACGGGGCAAGCCTCAACTGATCCACGCATTGGCGTTGCTGCTGGCCATCCCTGCCTTGTACTCGCTTTTTGTTGTGTATCAAATGCACCAACTCATCAACGCAGGCGAAATGATTTCCCCAGAGTTGGAGGTGAACCATTACGGCATACCGCTGGCGGTGGCCACGATTGGCGCCATCATGGCGTCCTGGTTTTTGCGCACCGAGGGCAACAAATTCAACTGGCTGGACGCTACATTGATCGTTTGTACGGTTGCAAGCACCGCCTACTTGTTGGTGCATTTGGATGGCACCGCATTGCGCATGCGTGCAGGCACCCCATTTGCCACTTTGGGCAATGCATACGCGGCTTTTGCCGGTCTTGCGCTGATTCTTGAACTCACCCGACGGGTCGCTGGCAACGCACTCATCGTGATCGCCCTGATCTTTGTTGTTTATTCATTTGTTGGACCGCACCTGCCAGGCTTCCTTCACCACAAGGGATTCGACTTCACACGTTTCTTCTCCTACGTGTACACCGATGCCGGCATATTGGGCCCCACCACTGCGGTGTCATCCACCTACATCATCCTGTTTATTGTGTTTGCGGCGTTTTTGCAAGCATCCAAGGTGGGAGACTACTTTGTGAATTTTGCATTCGCCGCCGCTGGCCGAGCCCGTGGTGGCCCAGCCAAAGTGGCGGTGTTTGCCTCGGGCCTGATGGGTATGATCAACGGCACCAGCGCCGGCAATGTGGTTGCCACAGGTTCACTCACCATCCCACTCATGAAAAAGGTGGGCTACAGTGGTCGCACCGCGGGTGCGGTGGAGGCGGCTGCGTCCACTGGCGGTCAAATCATGCCTCCCATCATGGGCGCTGGCGCCTTTATCATGGCCGAGATCACCGGCATCCCATATTCCGACATTGCGATTGCTGCGATCATTCCAGCAGTGCTGTATTTTTTCTCGGTTTATTTGATGGTGGACTTTGAGGCGGCGAAACTTGGCATGCGCGGCATGCGTCAAGAGGAGTTGCCCCAATTTGCCAAAATGGTCCGCCAAGTCTATCTGTTCATCCCAATCGTCATCTTGATTGGAGCCTTGTTCATGGGCTATTCGGTGATTCGTGCAGGCACACTGGCCACGGCCGCCGCCGCGGTTGTGAGCTGGCTTTCACCCATCAAAATGGGACCCAAATCCATCTTCAAGGCTTTTGACCTTGCCGGCGTCATGTCCATCCAGATCATCACTGTGTGCGCATGCGCAGGCATTATTGTGGGTGTGATTGCCCTCACCGGTGTGGGGGCACGTTTCTCATCCATCTTGTTGGACATCGCAGAAAACTCACAACTGATTGCCCTCTTTTTTGCCATGTGCATTGCCATTCTGCTGGGCATGGGGATGCCGACGACGGCCGCATATGCAGTGGCAGCCTCGGTGGTCGCCCCTGGCTTGATTGAACTCGGGATCCAGCCCCTGGTGGCCCACTTCTTTGTCTTCTACTTTGCAGTCATTTCCGCCATCACACCCCCCGTGGCGCTTGCGTCTTACGCGGCAGCCGGAATTTCCAATGCAAATCCGATGGAAACCTCCTTCACCTCGTTCAAGATTGGACTAACTGCCTTCATCGTGCCATTCATGTTCTTTTACAATGCGGCCTTGCTCATGGAAGGCGAATGGAATGTGATTTTGCGGGCCTTTGTGACCGCGTGTATCGGCGTGTTCTTTCTGGCCGCCTCTATTCAAGGGTGGTTCCTGGGTGCAAGGTCCAATTGGATTGTGCGTGCCTTGCTACTGGTCGCCGCCCTGTGCATGATTGAAGGTGGCTTGTACACCGACGTTGCAGGCGCCGTGTTGGCGGTGGTGGCGTTTGGCTTGAATAAGGTGTTCAAGGGCCAGCCTGCCCCCGAACCCATCGCTGCGGTGCGTGGATTCGACTAAATTTTTGTAGTTGCCTGAGGCTGTTACAGGGATTTTTAGTGTAGAGCCTCAGGTTCAAAACCTTTTATTGTGTAATCGATTTCCCTATAGTGCGAAGTGTCACGAAACTTGATACCCGCTACCCAAGGAGAAACACGATGTACGCTTTCGAAAAAACAGCTGAGCTGCTC
>DASUDK010000075.1:0-2423 GCA_036275655.1 Limnobacter sp.
CCAGTGGCAGTTTGTGGACCGAATATTGACCGATTTGAAAAACCACAGCCTGGACCCCGTGCCTTACACCAGTGGTACTTATGGCCCATCGTCGGCCACGGCCATGGCGTTGCGGGCGGGGGCGCTGTGGTCAGAGGATGGATTATGAATGACAAAGACCAAGCCCTGCGCGAAGACATTCGTTTGCTTGGGGCCATGCTGGGTGAAATCATCGCCGAGCAACAGGGCTTGGACATGTTCAACACCATTGAAGAGGTTCGGCAACTGTCCGTGCGTTACAGTCGGTTTGATGACACACAAGCACGCAGCGAATTGGAAAAACGTTTGCAGCAGTTGACGCAGGACGAGACCATTTCGCTCATCCGCAGTTTCTCGGTGTTCTCGATGCTAAGCAACATCGCTGAGGATTGTCACCTCATCCGCCGCAATCGCCACCATGAGCTGGAAGGCAAGCCTGCCCGCGAGGCCAGCCTGGATTACACCGTGGCCGAGCTGCAGCGTGTGGGTGTTGGCCGTGAGCAACTGATAGAGCGCTTGGCCAACAGCGAGTCGGTGCCGGTGCTCACCGCCCACCCCACCGAGGTGCAGCGCAAGAGCGTGCTGGATGCGCAGCAGAGCATCATGGTCCTGCTTCGCCACAGGGACGAGCACCGCATGACCCTGGCTGAATCTGAGCAATGGCGCATCGAATTGAAAGCCGCCGTGCAGCGCTTGTTTCAAACCCGCCTGTTGCGCCGGAACAAGCTCAGTGTGATCGACGAGGTCAACAATGCGCTGGCCTATTTTGACGCCACCTTTTTTACCCAGGTGCCGCAGGTGTATCGCAATTTGCAGACCTTGCTGGATTTGCCCGACACCGACAACTTTTTGCCCGTTGGGCAAGAGCCCCTGGGCAAGGTGTTGACTTTGGGCTCCTGGATTGGCGGCGACCGCGATGGGAACCCCTTTGTAACAGCCCAGGTGCTGGAGCAAACCATCGGGCTTCAAGCCGACAAAGCCATCCGCCACCACCTTGCGGAGACGGAGCAGTTGATCCGCGAGTTGAGCATCACCGATTATTTTTTAAAGCCCAATCCGCCACTCACGGCGCTGGCTGCACAATCGGGTGAAGACTCGGTGCACCGCATGGATGAGACCTTGCGCCGTGCCTGCGTTGCGGTGCGCAACCGGCTGCGTGCCACCCTGCAAAGGGTTCTACAGGGCACCGACGTTGACAATGCGTATGCCTGCCCCAATGAAATGCTTGCCGACCTCAACGTGATTTTTGAGGCGTTGAGCGCCAATGGCATGGCGCGTATTGCCCAAGGCCGACTGGCACCGTTGGCTCGCAAGGTGAAGGTGTTTGGTTTTTCATTGGTGGCCTTGGATTTGCGCCAAAACAGTGATGTATTCGAAGCGGTGGTGGACGATTTGATTGCGCAAGCCAGCCTTGGCAAAGTGCAATACACCGCCTTGCCAGAATCGGCTCGGGTTGAGCTGTTGTGTGATGAGCTGCGCAGCCCACGTTTGCTCTTTAGCGAGAGTTTGCAGTACAGCGAGCGCACGCACAGTGAAATGGCGATTTTTCGTGCCGCCAAAAAAGCCCACCGGCTTTTGGGGCCAGCAGCCGTCCAAAACTGCATCATTTCCAAGACTGCATCGGTGAGTGATTTGCTGGAGCTGGCCGTGTTATGCAAAGAGTCTCACATGCTCCATGTGGCCGAAGCGCGGCTGGAGGTGAACATTGTGCCGCTGTTTGAGACCATTGAGGATTTGCGCGCAGCGCCAGCCATCATGGATCGACTGTTTGCCATTCCCGAGTACCGTCGCCTTTTGGCCTCGCGTGGGCAGGTGCAGGAGGTGATGTTGGGCTATTCTGACAGCAACAAGGATGGCGGATTTGTGACCTCAGGATGGAGCCTTTATCAGGCCGAGATTGGTTTGGTGGAGGTGTTTGCACGCCACGGTGTGAAGATTCGCCTGTTCCATGGTCGGGGTGGTTCTGTGGGGCGTGGCGGGGGGTCCAGCTACCATGCCATTTTGGGCCAGCCACCGGGTGCTGTGGATGGGCGCATTCGCCTCACAGAGCAGGGCGAGGTGATCGCGGCCAAGTACGGGATTGAATCGTTGGGTCGGCGCAATCTGGAGGTGATGGTGTCGGCCAACCTCATGATTTCAGAGCACAAGGCACTCACCCGCGAGGTGCCCCAAGCGTATCTGGATTTGATGGGGCGCCTCTCAGAGCATGCTTTCAAGTCTTACCGTGACCTGGTGTACAACACGCCAGGTTTCATCGAGTATTTCAAGCAGTCCACGGTGATCTCCGAGATTGCAAGCCTCAACATTGGCAGTCGGCCCGCCTCCCGCAAACAAGATTGGACCATTGAAGACCTGCGCGCCATTCCCTGGGTATTTAGCTGGGCACAAAGCCGGGTGATGTTGCC
>DASUDK010000076.1:0-3063 GCA_036275655.1 Limnobacter sp.
CAGTTTGCTTCGAGAAAAAATTGACGATCCAAATTTGAAAGACGATGTGGACGTGTTGTACCGCAATGCGCAATCCATGACGCTCATCTTGAACGACATCCTGGACCTGAGCAAAATCGAAAGCGGTCAGTTCAAAGTGGAGTCCATCCCCTTCAACCTGATGGAACAGCTTAAAATTTGCAACACCTTGCAGCGCATTGCTGCCCAAGAGAAAGGATTGAAGTTCATCGAGTCTCATTCTGGATTTGATGATCACGACACGTTTTTGGGCGACCCCACACGCCTGCGGCAGGTGATGCAAAACCTGCTGTCCAATGCCCTCAAATTCACCGAGCAAGGTGAGATTGAGGTGAGTGCACAGTACGCTGCCCATGGCACAGACGCAGGCAGATTAACCATCCAGGTTCGTGACACCGGCATTGGCATGTCGGAGGACATGAAGAAGCGGGTTTTTCAGCCATTCAATCAAGCCGACAGTTCGATATTCAGGAAGTACGGCGGCACCGGGCTGGGCTTGAGCATTGTGCACTCGATTGTGAAATGCATGAAGGGGCGTATTCAGTTTGAGTCGACCGTGAACGAAGGCACCCGATTTCGGATTGAGTTGCCACTGGTGCGTTTGAAAAAATCGGTAGACACGCCATTGCGCCCAGCCACACCCAACCAAACTGTGCCCCAGTCTGTGCTGGTGGTGGACGACATGGCGATCAACAGAAAGATCCTGGGAAAAATTTTGATCAACGATGGTCACCGTGTGACCGAGGCGTCGTCGGCCAGAGAGGCAATTGAGTGCTGCCAGTCCAACGATTACGACCTGGTGTTCATGGATGTGAGCATGCCCGAGATGGATGGATATGCCTGCACGCAGGCAATTCGTGCCCTGGGCGGTTCAAACGCCCTGATGCCGATTGTGGCCTTGAGTGGCCATGCATTTGACGACGATGTTCACAAAGCCTATGAGAGTGGCATGTCCATGCACTTGAGCAAACCATTGGAAATCGACCGGGTGCGGGATGTGCTTGCGCGCTTTGGCAAACAACATGCCCCAAGGGGAATATGATGCAAATCAATGAATACTTACCACACGGCTTTTGCATCAACTGGGACCCTTTTTTGCTGGGTTTGCATGTCATTTCGGACGCCCTGATTGCAGTGGCTTACTTTTCGATTCCAGTGAGTTTGATTTGGATCAGCAAGCGTCAAAACCTGGGTTCCTTACAAAAGTTTTATTACCTGTTTGCCTTGTTCATTTTGGCTTGTGGCATCACACATGTGATTGGTGTGTTAACACTCTGGCAGCCTTTGTATTTGCTGGAGGGGTATGCCAAGGCCTTCACCGCCCTGGTGTCGATTGCCACGGCAATTGTGCTCATTCCAAAACTCAAAACCATTTTGGCCTTGCCCAACCTCAATGAGCTGATTCAGATGAATGAGCGGCTTCAGCAAGAGGTGCGAGAGCGTGAGCGGGCGGAGGCAGCGCTGCTGAAATCGGTGGATGAGGCGGTGCAAGCCAGAAACACGCAGGCCCGTTTTTTGGCCAACATGAGTCATGAGATACGCACGCCGATGAATGGCGTGGCGGGTGCGGCTGAGTTGTTGCTCCACACCGAGTTGGATTCGACCCAGGTGGACTTGGTGAAAACCATGCAATCCAGCAGTGGCGCCTTGTTGAATTTGCTCAACGATATTTTGGACATTTCTAGCCTGGAAAGCGGCAACCTGGAAATTCGCCCGGATGAGTGCAAGCTGGAAAATATTTTTGACGATGTGGGGCAGGGCTTTATTCTGGAGGCCGAGCGCAAAAACATTGATTTGGTGTGCCCGTCCACCCCGAGTGTGTGCACATTGGTTGAAATCGACAGCATGCGATTGCGCCAGATTTTGTTCAATTTGGTGGGCAATGCAATCAAGTTCACTGACCATGGGCATGTGGCTGTGACATGGTCTGTTGATCCGTTCAAGCCGGGTGAGCGCGCGCTTCTGAACATTGAAGTGAAAGACACCGGGATTGGTATTCCAAAGGCGCAGCAAAGTCATATCTTTGATCGCTTTCACCAGGCCTTGAGTGTACAAAACGCCAACAACCGGGGTGGCACCGGCCTGGGGTTGGCCATTGTGCATGAATTGGTCAATTTGATGGGGGGACGCATTGTCGTCGACAGCGAGTCGGGTCAGGGCTCTGTTTTCAATGTGCAATTGCCAGTGCGTTGCATCATGCAAGAGCCCATGTCGCTCATCGCCATGGGTTTGCAAACCCATCAAATTCGCGCACGCACGTGGATGAGCACCCCTGCCTTGCAAGATTTCATGGCCTGTCAGTTCAATGCACTGAACGTGGCGCATTCGCCTTGGCAACCTGAGTTGGGTTGGTGGGGGGCCACAGGCTCAGGCAAGGCCAGTGGGCTGGATGTGTTGCTGGTGAGTCGGCGTGTTTTGTTTCAGCATCCAGATCAGTTGGATGTGCTGCGCGATTGGCACAACAAACATGGCTTGAAAGTGATTTTGGTGGATCAGTTGACCCGGCAGGTGGTGGATTATCAAAGCCAGCCACATTGGGTGGACTACACCATCCAAAAGCCGCTTAACACAGCCAAAATTTTGCAATCGCTGTACGCAGTCACCGGCATTTATCAACCTCATTATGGCACGCCGCTGCGCAACCCCACACCACCTTCCCAACGGTTCAAGGGTCGGGTGGTGTTGGCGGAGGATTCTTCAATCAACCAAAAAATTGTGCTCGGTTTGCTCAAGCGATTTGGCATTGATGCCGTGGCTGTGTCGGACGGCCAGCAGTTGCTGGATTTCCTCAAATTGAACCCGGTGGATTTGGTGTTTGTGGATGGGCAAATGCCTGTGCTAGATGGTTACTCCGCCACTGAAAAAATACGACGCGGGGAGTGTGGGGAAGACATCCGCCATGTGCCCATTGTGGCTGTGACAGCACATGCGATGGTGGGGGAGCGGGAGCGATGCCTCAAGCTTGGCATGAATGGTTTTCTGGCCAAACCGCTTCAAGTCGATGAGCTGTTGGACTGTTTGCGCAAGCATTTGCCCTGTGAGGTG
>DASUDK010000077.1:0-10296 GCA_036275655.1 Limnobacter sp.
TGAGCAAGACGAAGGCCTCTTCCGCGTTGGCGGCTTCGCCCGCCACGCGCAAATCGTGTTCTGATTCAATGAACCTTCGATAGCCTGAGCGGACCGCGGCGTGGTCGTCGACCAAGATGATGTGTGATTCAATCGCCATGCAGGAGGGCCTCCTCCCCAAGAACTTGCACGGGTATGCGGCATTGAAGATGAAACACATTGTGTGTCACTTTCCAAGTCACTTGCCCACCCAGGGCCGCCGTGCGTTCGCGGATGCCTGTCAAACCGAGTGATGGAGCAACTTTGGACATTGCATGCCTCAGGCCGTCGTTTTCAACAATCATGACAAAGTCTCCCTGTGCTGGATCAAAGCCAGCCAGCACTTTGAGGTTTTTGGTGTTAGCGTGGCGGGCTGCATTCGTGAGTGCCTCCTGCAAACTGCGGTAAAGCGCAATCGACGCTTCTGGCCCCAATGCCACCGTTTTCGTGTCCCAGGCAAAATCCACAAACCAACCGTGCCGTTTGGCCCAGTTGTCGAGCAAATCCAAGGCTGCATCGCGCAAAGAGACCTCCAGCAACAAGTGGGGCTTGAGTTCACGCAGGGAGCTTCGCAGCCACACCATCATTTGTGCGGCTTGCTCATGCACGGCTTTGGCCGCCTCATGGGTTTGAGCGTGCGTGTTTTTGAGCAAAAACGCGGAGTTGACCGAGATGGAGGTGAGGCTCTGCCCAAAATAGTCGTGCAAGTCTTGTGCAATCGCTTGCCGCTCACGTTCTTGCAGGTCCACCACCCGTTGGAGTAGATCTCGGCTTTTGGTTTGTTCTTGCTCCAGGGTGTGCAGCAGTTGCAAGGTGGATTGATGGATGTCTTGCAGCTCCCGCAGGTCCAGTTGGATGGGCGAGGCGATGGGTGTTGGGTCACCGGTTCGATGACGTTGTTCGTGTTGTTGAAGCCAGTTCACCAGTTGCAAGAGCGGCTTGTTCAGGCTGGGGCGCAGGCTTAGCCACACCACGGCGCCACTGCCCAGGGCCATGAACACCAACATCCCAGCGATCAGGAAGAGTTCCCGACGGGTTTCGCGCCGTTCTTGATTGGCCTTTTTTTCTGCCAATTGTTGACGAAATCGCTGCAACGCCAAGTTGCTCATGGGCTCGGCCTGGTTCAAGGCCATGTGCAGCTCGTCAATGAGCGCGCTGGCTGCGTTGTATTCGGTTTTTACGTCGTGTTTGCCCATGGCAAACACAATACCAATGCACAGCAGGGCCCAAACGCCCAGCCACATCAACAATCGCCTCACCAACAATTCACTTAAACGCATGCTCATGGCCTCTACCTGCTGCGCTTTGGGCAGCTTCGGTAATGTGCCTGAGTTTTGTCAGGATAAAAAGCCTTCCAATTCATTTCGGGAAAACTTCCCTAGTGTCCAAAGCGCCAAAGGAAGAGCATACAAAAAAATACGCAGCGCCTGGCCATGTTGCATGGCGTGCAGAGCAGGTCGCTGCGTAACACAACCATGTTACAAAAGGGCTTAGACCATGACTTTGGTTCATCACCGCATCTCTCTGCGGGCGGGCGCACTCGCGGCCGCCATGTTTGCAATCTTCAACCCAACACACGCTCAAACCCTGGAAGAGGTTCAGGTGATTTCAACCAGCCCTCTGCCCGGTGCGGCCATTGCAAAAGACCGTGCACCTTTCAGTGTGAAAGAGGTGGAGCGCTTGCAGCGAGATGGCGACCGGGAATCCTTGTCCCAGAGTCTGTTCAAAGGCATCAGCGGTGTGCAAGTCACCGACAATCAAGGCAATCCATACCAATCGGATGTGACTTATCGGGGGTTTTCGGTGACGCCATTGCTGGGCACACCACCTGGATTGTCGGTGTATGTGGATGGCGTGCGGCAAAACGAAACTTTCGGCGATGTGGTGCGCTTTGATGCCATTCCTCAATCGGCTTTGAAAGAGGTGGCGGTGTTGCCTGGCACCATGCCCCAGTTTGGATTGAATTCGCTGGGCGGGGCTGTGGTGATGCAGACCAAGAGTGGTCGCGATTTTCAAGGTCAGCAGTTGGACTTGGAAGTGGGGGACTATGGACGCAAGCGCCTGGGTTTCCAGTCGGGCTGGTTGGACGAGTCAACACAGCGGGATTTTTATTTCAATCTGAATCATTTTGACGAGAAGGGTTGGCGCGTGCTCTCGCCCAGCACGGTGACCCAGTTGTTCGGCAAGATGGGCGTTGTGAGCGAATCTTCCATCACCAACTTCAGCATCAATCTTTACGATTCCGATTTAAATGGCAACGGGGTGGTGCCACGCAGCTTGTACAACCAGAATCGAGCGCAGTCCTACACCTACTTCGACAACACCCAAAACACCGGTGGCCAGTTGGCGGTGGACTTCACACGTTACTTTGACAATGGCAACAACCTCTCGGCCAACGCCTATTACCGCAGTTCAAAGTCACGCACGTTCAATGGCGATGGCAATGAAAACGAGGACTTCCGATTTGGTGTGGCCGAATTTGAACCGGATCGCGCCGAGGTGGAGATGACCCCGGGGATTGTGTACAACCAAAGCTGTACAGAACCCAATCGTGTGCCTTACACACCAGGCACTGTGACGTTTGAGGAGGGGGACCCTGCCGCCATGGATCCGGATTCTGCCGATTGCCCAGGCGCCAACAATTACGGGGTGTTGAATCAGGATCTGTTTGGCTTGAGCATTCAATACGCCTTTGCACCCTTGGGCAAACACACGTTGGCTGTGGGTGCTCAAGCGGAATTTGGTCGCTCGGATTTTAAGCGGGAGTACGCCTTGGGTGTGTTCAATCCCGATCGCACCGTGCGCGAATTGTATCGCCGGATTGAGCAGGTGAATGTGGAGGCTCAAAATAACCAGTTTGGCGTGTATGCCCAGGATGTGATCGCATTGACTGAGCGCAGTACCTTGTTGCTGGCAGGCCGCTACAACCACGCCACTGTCAAGACCAATGACCGCTTGGCCATTCCGCTCATCAACGAGGAAGGCGAGGCGGGCCCGGGTTTGAACAACAATTACACCTACAGGCGCTTCAATCCGTCGGTGGGCTTCTCGTTTGCGCCACAGCAAAACACCACGTGGTACGCCAGCGCTGGCACCAGCAACCGTGTGCCCACGCCAGTAGAGCTGGCTTGCTCCGACCCCGAGTTTCCATGCCTCTTGCCCAATGCCATGGCCGCAGATCCGTTTCTTGAACAGGTGGTGACCACCACGGTGGAGGGAGGCTACCGCACGCGCTGGACAGGGGGTGTTGTGCAGTATGGCTTCTCGTTCAATGTGTTCAAGGCCGACAACAAAAACGACATTATTTTTGTGACCGATGGCGCGGGCTCGGGCGGTTTTTTCCAAAACTATGGCAAAACTCGCCGCCAGGGTGTGGAGCTGGATTTTGAGGCTGAGCAAGGTGTGTGGGATTTTGCTGCCCGTTACCAATACCTGGACGCGACCTTCCGCAGCCCTGCGCGTTTGGCCAGCGAGGGCAACAGCAGTGCGGTGGATGCCAATGGTGACCCCGCCGTTGAAGGTGGGTTTATTGAAGTGATGCCCGGCAACAAAATCCCGGGCATTTCTGAGCACAACGTGAAGTTGTCTTTGGGTTTAAAGGCCACACCGTCCACGACCCTGTTTGTGGACATGCAGGCGCAAAGCGAGCAGTTTGCACGCGGCAACGAAAACAATCGCCACCAGGCGGGGGTTGTCAATATTCCTGGCGAGGGGCCAGTGACATTCCAAGACAGTGGCAAGGTGCCTGGTTTTGCAGTGTTCAACCTCGGGGTGAATCACACGCTGAGCAAGGGCATCACCCTGATTGCTCGCTTGAACAATGTGTTTGATCGGGAGTACTTCAATGGCGGTGTGTTGGGGGGCAACCTGTTTGATGTGAATGGCCAATTGGTGGAAGACGAGGACGACATCACCTACGAGACCTTTCTGGCGCCAGGCATGCCTCGCTCAGCATGGTTGGGATTGAACATGCGGTTTTGATGATCAAGCACAATCGGCTATCCTTGATCTGTTAACACTGCGAGGATTGGTCGTTCATGTTGTTTGGTCGAGTTTTTGCCCGCTTGCTGTGCGGCTTGCTTGGAGTACTTCCCGGGTGGGTGCAGGCCCAGCAATCGGATGCCTGCTGGTTACAACATCGCGCCACCGTGTATGAGTGGATTTGCGCCCATCAAGGTTTGCCAGACACAGGCCGTGATTTTGCGCTCCGCATTGTGGTGGTGGATTCGCCCAAAGCGCTCATGGTGATTGACTCGGGCGCCACCGCCACGGTGGGTGAAAGCCTGGCCCGCGCTGTGCGCCTTAAGTTTGGCGGCAAACCGATTTGGATTTTGAACACCCAGCCGAAACCTGAGCATGTGCTGGGCAACGTTGGGTTTCGGGATGTGATGCGGGACACGCTCAAAGAAGAAGAGACTTTGGGGCAACGGATTGTCGCTGGCAAGCTCACCTCCGACCTCATGGCCAAGCGCTGCCCAGAGTGCATCAAGAATTTTGCGCAACGCATGGGCACGGCCTCTGTGGCGGGCACTCAGCCTGTGGTGCCTCAGCGCATATTGCGCGCAGAAAGCGGGCATTTGGGCAGTTTGAACAGCGACTGGGTGCCTTGGAAGTATCGCTTGTACAAAAACCTGGAGACAGAAGAAACCTTGATTCTGCAAAACCGCGACTTGAATGTGCGCTGGGTGGGATCCGCTGTGCAAGACAGTGCAGTGCCCGACCTCTACGATGGCGATGTGGTGGCACGCATTGATTTTTTGGCGCGCCTGCACATGCGCCTAAAAAGCGATGAGACGTTGTTGACCTCCCATGGGGCCTTGGGCCACGAGGTTGTGAAGCGCAACCTGGATTATTTTGTGGACTTACATCGCAAGGTGCTGGTGGGCCTGGAGGAGGGAGTTAGCGAAGTGGAGTTGATCAAGCAGCTCAGTGAATTGGGCAGCAAACAGAATGCACGTTATCTGGAAACCCATCAACTGAACATTCAGCGCATTTACCGGCAAACCGAACCACTGGTGTTTTAAAGGCCTGGAATGGCCTTTGCTTGAGTGATTGGCCCACATGGCCAATCAGTTTTGCTGTTGGCGCGCATGTAACAAATTGCAACAGCCCAACCACACAGGATCCTCGTAACCTTGAGCGCAAGCAAATCACACACCCTGGTGTTGAACTGGGTGCTTTTCATGACAGTCACCTTGTTTGCAATCGCAGTGACTTTTTACTTCGGATTGTTGCAGTGGGTGGTGATGACAGACAACACCCGAATTTGCATGGTGATCTTGCTGGCTTTTGTGGTGGGTAGCGCACTGGCCGGTTGGCGCAGCCTTTATTTGTCCCGCCAAACCGAGTGCTTTGAACGAATCAAGCGAGGTGAACGTGAGTTCGCGGAAGGGCAGTCCATATGTTTTGATTACTTGGCGCACCAGAATCCAGTCGCGCATCCCAGCGAAAGTGGTCTGCTTGCCGAGGTCATGGCTGAGCGTGCCCGTGGTTCCCACGCGCTGGGATGGTTTATCACAGGCCTGATGTTGAAACTGGGTCTGCTGGGCACCGTGGTGGGGTTCACCATGATGCTTGGTAGCTTGGAGGGGCTTGAGCAACTGGACATTTCTGAAATCAAAAGCCTGATGCAGAACATGACCCAAGGCATGGCCGTGGCGATGAACACCACCCTGGTGGGATTGGCCGCCAGTATCCTTCTGAGTCTTGAATTTTTAATGCTGGACAGGCACGCTGACCGGCTAATTTCCGAGACAGTGGCATTTGCACACCGCAATGTGGCAGGTGATTTGAGTGTATCTCCTGCCCTGGGGGCTTGAGAGGGCATGGCGCTTTTCAATCACAAACCGGATTTTGAACTCGATCCTTTCACTGACCTGATTTTCAATGCGCTGTTAATTTTTACCTTTCTGTTTTTGATGGCTTTGCTGTTGCTCAATCCACCCGCCAAGAGCGGAATCATCGATCCCAAAGCAGAATTTTTGATCACCATCAGCTGGCCAGACAACGACCCCAACGACATCGACGTGTGGGCCGCTGGGCCAGGCTCCCGGCAAGTTTGGTACATGCGTCCGCAAGACGGCTTGATGCACATTGACCGAGATGATCGGGGTTTGGCCAACGACACGCAGGAGGTTGACGGCCGCACCATTGTGAATCCGCTGAACCAAGAGGTGTTGACGATACGCGGGCGCCCCCCAGGGGAGTACGTGGTCAACTTGCACTATTACAAAACCGAAAACAATCAACCTGTGCCGGTGAATGTGTATGTGGCCGAAGTCAATCCCAAGTTAAAGGTGTTGCATTACGCCACGACGACCGTGCAGCAACAAGGTGATGAGGTGACGGCCGTGCGTTTCACGATTGATCCCAGCGGGAATGTGAGCAACATCAACCAAATCGAAAAATCCATTGTAAAGGCAGAAAATCCATGAATGAAGTGTTGATGGCCTTGACCATTGCCTACGTTTTTTTGGCAGCATTGTTACTGTTGGTGCTGGTGTACGGTCAAATACAAACCAGGTTCAAACTCGGTTTGATTGTGCTGGCCATGGGTTTTTATTGGGTCAGCTTTCAAGGTTGGCAAAACGCACAAGGTTGGCCCAGTGCCGCCGAGCTGCCCGAGCGTTTCCTGTTTCATTTTGTGATTGTGGAAGAGCCGGATGAGCGGGCAGGTACAGACGGGCAGTTTTTTGTGTGGGCAACAAGCCTGGAACACAACCGCCCCTCCGACACGCCTCGGGCGTATGTGGTGCCCTACGACAAGGGGCTGCATGTGAAGTTTGATGCCGCGCTGCGCGAGTTGAAGAACGGCAATCTGCAAATTGGTGAAGTGGGCGGTGAGCAGTATGACCCCGCAGCCACGCGAGACAACACCCGAATCGCCGACAAGAAAGTGGACATTGAATTCACTGAGCTGCCTGACCCTCAGTTGCCGGAGAAATGATCATGCGATCCAAGAGACTGTGTGCCCTGGGCCTGTTGCTGCCATTTGCCGCTGGGTGTTCCTCAGGTGGGTCTGATGCCTTGTTCCCACTGCAAGAGGGCCAGCGCTGGGAATACCGGGTTGCCTATGACATGCCAGATGGCAAGCGCAAGGAGACCTTAACGATCCATACTTTGGGCAAAGCCAGTTTTTACAATTCGGAGGGCGAGAGCGTGAGTGGGCATGTTCGCCAAACCAGCGATGGCACGGATTATTACATCGATGTTCGCGACACAGGCATTTACCGGGTGGGAAAGCGCGTGGTGGTGGAGAGTAAGCCCACGGCCGACAAGGAAATTCGCATGGTGCTGCCCCAAGGCAAAAACCTGCGCAAGGGCTACACCTGGACACTGGAGACCAGCCCCTACGTGTTGCACTGGATGCCACCGTTTGACCAAGCCAATGCCAGCATCAAACCGTTTGACATGGTCTATGAAATTGCGGCTCTGAAAGAAACAGTCCAAACCCCGGTGGGCACCTTTGAGAACTGTGTGAAGGTGCATGGCGAAGGCAAGATGGTGTTCTACGCCGATGCCAGTGCTGGGTACCAAGAGATTTTGGTGAACCACACCGAATGGTATGCACCGGGTGTTGGATTGGTGAAATTGCTTCGGGAGGAGCCCTTGAACACCGACATCATGAAAGGTGGCAAGGTGGAGATGGTGTTGACCCACCATCAACCATAAGCCATGCCGCATTTACTTGGCGTACAGACCTTCAACCACCAGATCACAGAAACGTTCACGTTTGTTGGTGTTGCTGCTCACGGTGCAGTGCTCAATCAACACTTGGTCGCCGACGAGGCTGTGAGACTCCACGCGATCGGCGTACAAAAGAATCTCCTCGGTGTCTAGGCTGAACTTGGAGTCCAGATCCATTTGGTTGAGGTTGGGCCGGCGCCAGCTGACGGTAAAGAGTGCCTGATTATTCAGCACCTCACCGGTTTGCGTGTTTTTCAGTTCTGTCACTGCTTTCACAGACAAGGTGGGGTGGCTGTTGAACTCCGCGGTGTAATACCGCTTCATGTCGCGCATGATGTTGTAAGCGTCGGTGGCAAACAGGTTGACGATGCGATTGCGTGTCACGAAAGTGAGTTCATCGCTGTTGAGCCCAGTGATTTCTACGATGTTGCCATTGGCCAGTTTGTCCATGGAATCGGGGGCGGGTGCGCTGCAGGCGCTGAGGGCCAGCGTTAGCATGGCGATGGTTGCGGCCTTGGGTGCGCGCATCGTGGACTCTCTCTTCTTAAGGATGTAGGCCAACAGTATAGCGGTAGGTTTCCAAGGACTCAGCCCTGGGATAGTTCTCTTTCCACATAATGCCCCGCCATGTCCGCCAAACCATGGGCCAAGTCATCAAAACTGAACCCTGGGTTGGGGTGGTTGAGGTACCGGATCATGGTGGACATGCCACTGTTGATGAAGATATACGCCACAGTCTGGAGCTTGTTCAAACGCAAAATTTCCGGATGTGCAATGGCGTGTTGAACAAACAGGTCCGCCAGTGCGCGGTACACCGCACCAAAGGGCACGTGGCGTTCCATCAACGCCGACTCTCGGGCGCAGCGCAGGTAAAGCTCATCGTCTTTTTTGAGGAATTCCGCCGTGCGTGCAATCAATTGAAACACCGCATCGCGTAGCGGAATCCGAACAAGGGTGGGGGTTTGTTCCTGAATCAGGGCAACCAGCTCCAGGGCAAAGCGTTGCCCCATGGCCCGAAAAATCGCGTCCTTGTTTTCAAAGTATTCATAAATGGATCCAACACCAACGCCGGCATAGTCCGCAATTTGCCGCGTGGTTGCCCCTTCTGCGCCGTGCCGCGCCAGGGCGATGAACGCCGCTTGAACAATCGAGTCCACCGTGTGTTGCGCGCGGCTCTGTTTGGGTTTTCTGATCATGAAAAAATCCGAATTGAATCCGAACAAACGTTCGATCTAATATTACATTGTTCAATGTAACGGTCAACAAGGATATCGAATGTTTGGGCAAAAAATCACCAAGGGCGCCAATGCCGTGGTCACCGGCGCTGGCAGCGGCATTGGCCGGGCCTTTGCACGGGAAATCGTTCGCAGGGGCGGCCAGGTTGTGTGTGCTGACATTTCTTTGGAGCGTGCCCAAGAGACCGTGGATCTGATCATGGATGAGGTGGCCGGCAAGTTGAAAAACCCCGATTTGGTGTTTTTGCCCAAGGCGTGGGCGGTGAAATGCGATGTGAGCAAACTGGCCGATGTCGAGAAGCTGGCCCTGCGCGCCGAACAACTGCTGGGTGGCTCGGAGCAAGCCAGTGCCATCGACTTGGTGGTGAACAACGCCGGGGTGGGGGCGGGCGGTTTGCCCATTGGCGAAACCCCGATGGACGACTGGAAGTGGGTGTTGGGCGTGAACCTGTGGGGTGTCATTCATGGCTGCCATGTGTTTGCACCACGCCTTCGGGCACGTGCCAAGCGGCGCAAGTGCGGCATTGTGAATGTGGCCTCCACCGCCAGTTTTGCGGCTGCCCCGCTGATGGGGGCGTACAACGTGACCAAGGCCGGGGCCTTGGCCTTGAGTGAGACCCTGGCCGCCGAGCTGGCAGGCAGTGGTGTGAGCGTGACCGCTTTGTGCCCCACATTCGTGAAGACCAACATCACACAGGACGGCCGCATTGCAGGCGGCTCTAGCCAATTGGCCAACAAAATCATGGCGCTCACCGGCGTGGAAGCCGATGGCGTGGCCAAACAAACCCTAAATGCGCTCGACAAAGGCCAGCTCTATGTGCTGCCGCAACTTGATGCGCGACTCATTTGGCGTGCAAAACGCCTCATGCCCCGCAGTTACACCCGTGGGGCAGGACTCTTGGGCCGTTTGGCCAGCAAAACCTTCTAGGAGTAACTCAACATGCCACAACTGGATCTGGAAAAAACACTGCGTCGCATCAAGGACAACCAATGGGCCTTGGCGGATTTCGATTGGGATGCACCTGGTGCAGAGATGATCACCGAGGAGCAATGGCCCAAGCTCAAGGCCTTCATGGCCGACCTCACTTGGATTGAACACATTGGCGCTCGCGGCTTTGCCGCGATGGCCAAAAAGGCACCCAACGACACCTTGCGTGAAATTTACACCTGGTTCCATGCCGAAGAGCAGCGCCATGCCAATGCCGAGCTTGCGCTGATGAAACGCTGGGGCATGCTGGAGGAGGGCGAAGTGCCCGAGCCCAACATCAACTTGCGCCTCACCATTGAATGGCTGGACAAATACAGCGACGACATGCCTTTGAATGTGCTGGGCAGCGTGATCCCCATGTTGGAAGTG
>DASUDK010000078.1:0-7201 GCA_036275655.1 Limnobacter sp.
CTCGATGAAGTAAATCTGCCGGTGGTCGGGGTCGTGCTGAATAAAAAGTTCTGTGGTGTCGCCATCAAACCCGCCTGCGTCCACAAACACCTCGCTGCGCAGGTTTAAAAAGGGCTCGAAGTATTGTTGTTGCAGGCGCACTGTGTGGCCCTTCATGTGCATGGGGTCGGCGCTCAGCCGGTAACAAAGCACCTCGGTCAGCACGCGTTTGCTTTCGGCATCGGCCAGCCGGTTGTAAAGTGCTGCCCAGCCTGCGCGGTGTTGCGCAAAGTCTTCGCGCTGTTGCGCCACAAACCATGGCAGGTGCTGACCGCGCCAGCCTGGGTGGGCCAGCAAGTTGCTCAAATGCAAGCGCTGGGCAACGCCAGCGCGGGTGAGCGCACGGTTCACATCCACGGGCGCGATGGAGGTGGCGCAGTTGAGCACCCATGCGCTTTTGGGCACGGCGTGCATGGGCACCACAGGCAGGTCACACCAAGTGGCGGGGGCGTTGGGGCTGTCGTCAATCACGCCTTGAATGGGCAGGGCAGAGGCGATGTGTTGCGCGTCGGCGTTGCGCCCCACCAGGTAGCGTGGCAAGGTCACATTCGGATTGATGAACAAATCCACCCGCGCATGCATGCGGATTTGCATGGCCTCATCGGCGGCGTTCAAAAACGCGTCTGCCTTTGGGCTGGGTTGTTGCAGGCTGTTGGCTGGTGTGAATGTGGCGGTTTGGATCATGGGGCGTTGACTGCAAACAGGGTTCTGGAAGTGGCACGCAAGGCCAGTCGTTTTAATTCGTCTTCGTTGCTTGCCTGCGCAAACAAAATACCAATGCGTCCTTTTGGAGCGGGGTCCAAGGCGTCGCCTGTGCTGGCCACAGGCACCCAGCGCTCAATCTGCAACGGCACTTCAAAACGCAGGTGGTGCAGGGTGGTGGCTTGGGGCACAGTCAAGGTGTGTCGCAGTATGTGGCGTGTTGGGCCAATGTTTTGCACAGCCTGCACAGGCAGGTGCACATGGGGGGCCAGGTATTGCGCCACATAGCCTTGCCCCACGCTCAATTCAATCAATTGGCTGTACAGGTCGCCTGGGCAGCGGCGGGTCAGTTCAATCAACCAGCAGCGTGTGCCATCCCACATCAGTTGGGTGTGTAGCAAGCCATCGCCCAGTTGAAGGTGCCCGGCCAAGCGCTCCAACTCTTGTTCCAGCCGGGCCAAGGCGGTGGGCGGAATGTTGTTTGGGGCCAGGTGGCTGGTGTCCACTGCATGTGGATGCGCCACGCAATGCTCGATCACCACATGGGCCTGCACAATCCGCTGGTTTTTCAAAAAGGCGGAGTGGCTGTACAGTTGCCCGTCAATCCAGTCCTCCACCAAGGCCTGGCCTGTGGCGCTGCATGCGCGTGCGGTTTGCAGCGCTGCTTCAACACGGGCGGCTGTGGGCTCGCGCAGCACCGTGATGCCTTGGCCGCTGAATGCGTCCACGGGTTTCACAATCACTGGGGTGTTTGGCACAGGTGTGCTCGCTGTGTGCAAGCGTGGTGTGGTCAAGTCCAGTTGCTGGGCGCATGCCCTGAATTGCAATTTGTCGTTGATGGTGAGGGTTTGGCCCAGTGTGTCCACCCCTTGGTAACGGGCATGGCCAGTGGCCGCTTTGGCTTGGGCACAGCTCAAGTAGGCGCGGTCGTTGCAGCCGGGTACCACATGGTCAATCTTGAGTTGCTCAGCCAACTGTGCAAGGGCTTGTGCATCGGCGTAGTTCACGGCGTGGTGGTGGGGTGTGGCTTTGGCCAATGCATCTTGCGGGTTGCCACCACACAGGTGCACCTCGTGCCCCTGGGATTGAAGGGCCGCATGCAAGGGCCCGGCAGAAAAATTGGTGTCGACCAGCAGCACCCTAGCCAAGGCTGGCCTCGCGGATCAGGTCACAAATGGTTTCGACCTCGTGATCGGCCAAGTTGGGGTAAATCGGCAAACACAGCACCTGGTTGGCTGCGCGCTGGGCCATGGGCAGGTTGGCCGGGTTGGCCGAGGGCAGTCCACGGTACATGGGCATGCTGCTGATGAGCGGGTAAAAGTAGCGTCGGCCATTTACGCCGTGTGCTTTGAGGTGCTCATAGAGTGCATCCCGCGAGATGGCAAATTCAGGTTTCACGTACACGGCCAGGTAAGCGCCATTCCATTGAATGTCTTGGGGAATGTGCATCAGTTCAAGACCGGGGATGTCTTCCAGCAACACCTTGTACATGTGGTAGAGGGCAATTCGGCGCGCAATGGCGGTGTCCACCTGCTGCAGTTGCAGCAGGCCCAGGGCGGCGTTGATTTCGCTCATCTTGCCGTTGATGCCCGGGGCCATCACTGTGACTTCGTCGGCAAATCCAAAGTTCTTGAGGTAATCAATCCGTTGTTTGGTTTTGGCGTCTTTGCACACAATTGCCCCGCCTTCAAAGGTGTTGAAGACCTTGGTGGCGTGCAGGCTGAGCACCGACAGGTCACCGGCATTGAGCACACTGCCTTGCGCATTGCGCACACCAAAGGCGTGGGCGGCGTCGTATATCACCTTCAAACCATACACATCGGCAATTTTTTGAATGCGCTCCATGGCGGCGGGCACACCGTAGCAGTGCACCGGCAATATGGCGGTGGTTTGCGGGGTGATGGCCTCTTCAATCCGGTCGGGGTCCAGGTTTTGGGTGAGCGGGTCCACATCCACAAACACGGGTTGCAGGTTGTTCCACAGCAAGGAGTGACTGGTGCACACAAAAGAGTAAGGGGTGGTGATGACCTCGCCCTGAATGCGCAGGGCCTTCAAAGCGGTCATCAAGGCCAGCGTGCCGTTGGCAAACAGGGAGAGGTAAGGCACGCCGAGGTGTTTGCACAGCGCGGCTTCCAATTGTTGGTGAAATGGGCCATTGTTGGTCAGGGTTTTGCTTTCCCAGATCTTTTCCAGGTAGGGCAAAAATTCATCCAATGGCGGCAGCGAGGGCTGGGTCACATAGATGGGTTTGAGTTTGGTTTGGGTGTCCACGGGCGCTCCCTGGGCCATTGCATGCGTCAATTATCTGCAAGCCTGTCGCAGGCCAATCGCTCGAACACCTGCCTTAATTCCCGGCATTCAATGAATTCGCCCACCCCAGTTTGTTATAGTTCTGGGCTTGCAAATCAACAGGGAGCGGGGCATGGCGAGCGCAGGTGGTGGCATCGGGTGGCTGGAAGCCGCGCTGTTGGGCCTTATTCAGGGCCTCACCGAGTTTTTGCCTGTTTCTTCAAGTGCGCATTTGCGCATCATTGGTCCTTTGCTGCCCTCGGGGATGGACCCGGGCGCGGCCTTCACGGCCATCACCCAATTGGGCACCGAGCTTGCGGTGCTGGTTTATTTCCGCCATGACATTGCACGAATTTTTTTGGCCTGGTGCGCGTCGTTCAAACGCAATGCGCCGTTTAACCCCGACGCACGCATGGGTTGGTTGGTCATTTGGGGCACGCTGCCAATCGCAGTGTTGGGTTTGCTTTTTCAGGACCTGATTGAAACGCACTTGCGCAACCTGTACCTCACGGCGGTGATGCTGATTGTGTTTGGTTTGCTCTTGGGCTGGGCCGACAACACCGGGCGCAGGCAGGTGGAGTTGAAGGACATGAGCTGGCGCGACGGCATTGTGTTTGGTTTTGCGCAGGCTTTGGCGCTTATTCCCGGTGTGAGCCGATCTGGCGGCACCATCACGGCTGGCCTGTTGATGGGTTACACCCGCGAGGCGGCGGCGCGTTACTCGTTTTTGCTGGCGGTGCCTGCGGTGTTTGCTTCGGGTTTTTATCAGCTTTACAAAAGCTGGGGCGTGGCAGGCCCGGTGAGCCTGGCCAACACGGCGCTGGCCACGGTGATTGCTTTTGTGGTGGGCTATGCCGTGATTGTGTGGTTTTTAAAAATTGTCAGCTCCCGGGGCTATGGGCTGTTTGTGGCCTACCGGGTGGCTTTGGGCATTTTGGTGCTGACTTTGCTGGCCGCTGGGGTGCTCAAGCCTTTGTGAGCGATGGGCGCACCCGCCAAACCGCCGGCCATGTAATCAAAAAACAAGCGCCGCATGGCCAGCGGGGCTGGTTCGTGCTCCCCCAGGGCTTCCAGGCCGGGGTCGTGCAACAAAATCGAGAAATCTGCCAGCCCGTGGATGCTGTTGTTCACGGCGAGGTAGAGCTTGAAGCGCAACTCCGCGGCACTGAGCTGTGGCAGGCAGGCTTGCAGGCAGGGTGCAAAGGCGTTGGCGTAAGGAATAAAAAACTCGGTCAGCACACGCTGACCCTCGGTGCCACTTTGCCATGTGAGCCGAGACATAAACCGGATACACGCCTCCCCCACCGCGCCGCTGGCAAACAGGTTAACAAACGGACCAAACATCACCTCCACCAAAGCGGGCAGTTGGCCTGCCTGCACCTGCCCGCTTTGCAGCGCAGCCAGCGCAGACTGCATGTGTGGGGCAAGCTTGCCTTGCACAAACTCCACCACCGCCTGCACCAAGGTCTCTTTGTTTTTGAAGTGGTAGTGCACCGCCGAGCGGTTGTTTTGGCCGGCGGCGTCCCGCACATGGCTCAGGCGCACCCCCTCCACCCCATGGTTGGCAAAGGCAAACAGGGCGGAGCGCAAAAGTTGCTCGCGGGTGTCGGCTGTGCTGGGTGTGGCTGTGAGGTGGGCTGGCATGCAAGCGTTTGATTGTTGTGAGTAATTTGCCGATTGTCGGGTTTAATACTTTGGTATTAATGTAAGTGGATTAAAGCACACAAAGTGCATCACAAACAATCGGGAGACAGGCCTTGAAATTCACCACATTGAGCCGCCTTTGCGGGGTGGCGGCCATGGCATTGGCGCTTTGGGGTTGCATGGGCGGTGAGCCATCGGGCAGCAGCACGCGCAGCGCGGGCCCCTCGGGTGCCTCGGGTGAACAATCCAGTGGCACGCTCACGGCCGAACGTTTGCAGCAGGCGTTTGGTGGCATGCAAAACGGGCAGCCACCGCTGGGCTTGGGTTGCGGCTGGTTGGCCGCCTCGGACGCCGACAAAGCCAACATCGCTTTCCCAGACAGTGAGGCCAAATACTGGGTGGCGGCGGCCCCGGTGAGCCCGCAAACCCGGGTGCGGATTGACGGGGCTTACCCACAAGCGCGGTATTTTTCTTTCAACGCCTATGACGCTGCGGCCAGACCCACGGATGCATTGGCCGATGTGGAGTTGCAGCCCAACCCTGGCTCCACCAACCCATTTGCCAGCCCCAATCGCAAAGCGGGCGGCACCTACACGGCCTATTTGCAGTTTGGGCCTTCGCCCACCCAAAACCCGGATGTGGCCCGCACGCCCAACACCTTTTACACGGGTGAGGTGGGCCTGGGGCCTTTGAACATTCCCAACGGTTTGACGCTGTTTATTTATCGCATTTACGTGTCGGAAGCCGGGGAGTTTTTTGATGGCGGTGTGGGCCTGCCCACCCTCACTTTGGAGACCGCTGATGGCAGCCAAACCCTGGGCACCTTGCCCAATTGCGAGGAGCCCCTGTTGCCAAACTTGGGTGGGGCAGCCCCTGCCTTGGGATTGAATGAGCGTTTGCTTGGCCTGGATTATCCCAATGAACTGGTGCTGCCATTCCCCACCGCCACTTACCCGCCCACCAGCACCAAGTTTTTTGGGCTGGGAGACACGGCCGTGCGCATTGCAGGCAATGTGCTGGGCAATCGGGACATGGCCAGTCAGTTTGGCGGGCAACTGGAGTCTGGTTCGGGTGGGTTTTTGAGCAATGTACACAACGCATACACCAGCACGGGGTTTTCTCGCCGGTATGGGAGTTTGGCCTTGGTGCGTGCCAAAGCCCCGAGCTTCAAAGGCCAGCGCGGTGTGGGCATGGGGCGCGAGGATTTGCGCTATTGGTCGCTGTGCGGCAATGAGTTTGCCACCCAGCGTTACACCGATTGCGCGGCCGACTACCGCGTGCCGCTGGACGCCTCTGGGTATTTCACGGTGGTGATTTCTGACCCCGCCGATCGCCCGGCCAACGCCACCGCGCAAAACGGGTTTTTGTGGCTGCCCTGGGGGCCATACCCCGACCATTTGCTGTTGTACCGCCACATGCTGAACAACCCAGACTTTAAGGAGGCCATTCAGCAGGTGCAAAAAGACCAAACCTTGAGCGAGGCCATGGGCGAATACGCGCCGGTGGGTTTGTATTGCCGCCCAGAGGTGTTTGCCCAAAGCAACCAGCCCGCGCAAGTGGTTGCGCTGTGCGCCAAAGACCAGGCCGACAACCCGCCCTTGCAAGTGGTGGGGCGTTGAATTAATTTGCATCGAATTTGGCTTGCAGGCAGTATCAGTTTTACACATGCAGTGCGTTATACCCATTACAACAACCATAAAACCAACTTTTTCATGAGGAGACAATTCATGGCTGTGCAAGTTGTTCAATTCAAATGGCGTGCAGGGGCCACGGCCTTGGTGTGTGGCGCCATGTTCGCGCTGGCCGCGCCAGTGCAAGCCAACGATCTCTCGGAGCTTGGCAAATCGCTCACGCCGATTGGCGCAGAAAAGAAAGGCAATGCCGCTGGCACCATTCCCGATTGGACCGGTGGCTTGACCGTCATCCCCAAAGGATTCAACCCAGACAATGGCTACATTGATCCATTCGCCGACGAGAAACCATTGTTCACAATCACGGCGGCCAACATGGCGCAATACCAGGCCAACCTCACGCCTGGGCAAATGGAAATGATGAAGCGTTACCCCACATTCAAAATGAATGTGTACAAAACGCACCGCACCGCAGCCTACCGCCAATCGGTGTACGACGCAGCCAAAGCCGAAGCGCCCAATGTGAAATTGGTGGAAGGCGGCAATGGCGTGGCGGGCATCAAAAAATCCAACGTGCCATTCCCGGTGCCCAAAAGTGGCATTGAGGTGATTTGGAACCACAACTTCCGCGACTTGGGCGGCTCGTTCACCCGCTACTCGGCCGACTTCCCAGTGCAGTCAGATGGCTCTTTCACAGCGGGCAAGCGGGTAGAAACCGTGGCCTTGGCCTCCCACATGGACAATCCTGAGCCCAACCGGATTTTGTACTTCATGAACCAAATCACCGCGCCTGCCAACTCGGCGGGTGAAGTGGCCCTGGTGCATGAGCCCATCAACCAGGTGGAAGAGCCCCGCCTGGCCTGGCAGTACAACCCCGGGCAGCGCCGTGTGATCCG
>DASUDK010000079.1:0-9812 GCA_036275655.1 Limnobacter sp.
GATTCCACACGAACCATTCAGTTTCGTGAAAGGCCAGCGGCGTCTAATGCCGCTGCCGCAAGCACAACACACTAAATAACAGCAGTCGATTGGAGTTACTTGTATGAAGATGCCGATTTACCTCGATTACAGCGCCACCACACCGGTGGACCCACGCGTGGTCGACGCCATGATCCCCTACTTGCGCGAAAGCTTTGGCAACCCGGCATCCCGCAGTCACGCCTACGGCTGGGCAGCCGAAGAAGCGGTTGAACAGGCCCGCGAACACGTGGCTGCATTGGTCAACGCTGACCCGCGCGAAATCGTCTGGACCTCAGGCGCCACCGAATCCAACAACCTCGCCATCAAAGGCGCGGCACTGTTCTATGGCGAAACCAAGGGCAAGCACATCATCACCGCAAAAACTGAACACAAAGCTGTGCTGGACACCTTCCGCGACCTTGAGCGTCACGGCTTTGAGGCCACCTACCTGGATGTTCAGGAAAATGGCCTGATCAGCATGGATGCGCTGAAGGCAGCGATTCGCCCAGACACAGTGCTGGTTTCGTTGATGCACGTGAACAACGAAATCGGCGTGATTCAGGACATTCCAGCGATTGGCGAACTGTGCCGCGAAAAGGGCATTGTTTTCCACGTGGACGCAGCACAATCCACTGGCAAAGTGGCCATTGATCTTCAAACCCTCAAAGTGGATTTGATGAGTTTCTCTGCCCACAAAACCTACGGCCCCAAGGGCATTGGTGCCTTGTACGTGCGCCGCAAACCCCGCATCCGGATTGATGCGCAAATGCACGGTGGCGGCCACGAGCGCGGCATGCGCTCAGGCACATTGGCCACCCACCAAATTGTGGGCATGGGCGAAGCATTCCGAATTGCCAAAGAAGAAATGGCCACCGAACTGCCCAAGATCAAGGCCCTGCGCGATCGCCTGCTGAACGGCTTGCGCGGCATTGAAGAGATTTACGTCAACGGTGACCTCGAGCACCGCGTGCCCCACAACCTGAATGTGAGCTTCAACTTTGTGGAAGGTGAGTCTCTCATCATGGCGGTGAAAGACATTGCCGTGTCCTCGGGTTCTGCATGCACTTCGGCTTCGCTGGAGCCCTCGTACGTGCTGCGCGCCCTGGGCCGCAGCGACGAACTGGCGCACAGCTCCATCCGCTTCTCGGTTGGCCGTTTCACCACCGAAGCCGACATTGACTTCACGATAGAACTGATGAAAACCAAGGTGGCGAAGTTGCGAGAATTGTCGCCCCTGTGGGAAATGCATCAAGAAGGCATCGACCTGAGCACTGTGCAATGGGCCGAGCACTGATTGAGCATTGAACTGAATTGAGGATTAAGGAGAAGTACCATGGCATACAGCGACAAAGTATTGGACCACTACGAAAACCCCCGCAACGTGGGCTCTTTTGACAAGGGCGACGACGAAGTGGGTACAGGCATGGTGGGTGCCCCCGCCTGTGGCGACGTGATGAAGTTGCAAATCAAAGTGGGCGAAAACGGTGTGATCACCGACGCAAAATTCAAAACCTACGGATGCGGCTCGGCCATTGCGTCGTCATCGCTGGTCACCGAGTGGGTCAAGGGCAAAACCCTGGACCAGGCACTGGAGATTAAAAACACAGCGATTGCGGAAGAGCTGGCGCTGCCACCCGTGAAAATTCACTGCTCCATTTTGGCCGAAGACGCCATCAAGGCAGCCGTGGAAGATTACAAAAAGAAGCACGCGTCCTGATTGTGTCGCGCAGTTGTTGAATTGAAGGAACACACACCATGGCGATTACATTGACTGAGCGTGCCGCCGACCACATCAGCAAATTCTTGGTCAAGCGTGGCAAAGGCATTGGCTTGCGTTTGGGCGTGCGCACCACGGGCTGCTCTGGCATGGCCTATAAGCTTGAGTTTGTAGACAGTGCAGCCACAGAAGACACTGTGTTTGAATCCCATGGTGTGAAGCTTTTTGTGGATCCAAAAAGCATGCCCTACCTGGAAGGCATTGAACTCGACTTTGCGCGTGAAGGCCTGAACGAGGGCTTCAAGTTCAACAATCCCAACGAGAAAGCGCGCTGCGGATGTGGTGAAAGCTTCACGGTGTAAAGCCGTGGCCCAACTAAGCGACAACGACTTTGACATTTTTGGCCTGCCTTGCCAGTTTGCACTGGACAACGCAGCGTTGTCTGCCGCTTACCTGAAGCTCCAAAACCAGACCCATCCCGACCGGTTTGCCAACGGCAGCGCCCAAGAAAAGCGCTTGGCTGTGCAGTGGGCGACGCGAATCAACGAGGCGTACAAGCGGCTACAAAATCCTGTGGAGCGCGCCATTTACTGGTGCGAATTGCAAGGCGAAAACCCGCGTGGCCACCAGAGCAATTTGCCCCAGGCGCTGCTGATGCAGCAAATGGATTGGCGGGAGCAGCTGGAAGAGGTCGACTCGCCCGGCGCGCTGGAGGACCTGATTGACGCCGTGACAGCCGAAAAGAAACGCTGCCTGCGTGTGATGGCCGATTACATCGACCAAGACCAAGACGCCAAAGGCGCCACCCACACGGCTCAGGCGTTGTTGTTCATCGACAAATTTTTGCTCGAGCTGCACAAAAAGCTCGAACAGATGGAGGATGCCAGCTAATGGCTTTGTTGCAAATTGCCGAACCCGGCATGTCCACGGCCCCCCATGAGCATCGGCTCGCGGTGGGCATAGATTTGGGCACCACGCACTCGCTGGTGGCCAGTGTGCGCTCTGGCAGTGCCGAATGTTTGCCCGACGAGGCTGGCCGGGTGATTCTGCCCAGCGTGGTTCGCTACGGCGAGCAAGGTGTACGCAACATGGGCGAAGACGCCCTGGCGTGTGCAGACACCGATCCGTTCAACACCATTTTCTCGGTGAAGCGTTTGATGGGTCGTGGCTTTGCCGATGTGGAAAACCTCCAACTGCCTTACCAAATCACCGACAGTGGTGGCATGGTCAACATTCAAACCAGCCATGGCAGCAAAAGCCCAGTGGAAGTGTCTGCCGACATACTGCGCGCCTTGCGCAAGCGTGCAGAGGCAACGCTGGGCGGTGAATTGGTGGGGGCGGTCATCACCGTGCCGGCCTACTTTGACGATGCACAACGCCAAGCGACCAAAGACGCGGCGCAATTGGCGGGACTGAATGTGCTGCGCCTCATCAACGAACCCACCGCCGCCGCCGTGGCCTACGGCCTGGACCAAAAAGCGCAAGGGCAATTCGTGGTGTTCGACCTGGGTGGCGGCACCTTTGATGTGTCCATCCTGCGCTTGCAAGGGGGGGTGTTTGAGGTGTTGGCCACCGGTGGCGACTCCGCTTTGGGCGGGGACGACTTTGACCGCGCCATGGCTGATCACTTCATCGAATCACACGGCCTGAGAAGCTTGAGTCCGCAACAACGCGGCCGCTTGGTGATGGCCTGCCGTCGGGTGAAGGAGCAAATTTCTAGCGCGCACACCGCCTTCTTAAGCGTGGAGTTCAAGAGTGGCGAAACCATTGCTGAAACCGTGACCGCAGAGCAATTTGCGACCATTGTGGAACCACTGGTGAAGCGCACCATTCAAGCCACCCGCAAAACCCTGCGGGATGCTGCCTTGAGCAAGGAAGAGATTGACGGCGTGGTCCTGGTGGGTGGTTCCACCCGCATGCCGGTGATCCGCCAAGCCGTGAAGGAATTTTTTGGGCAGGAGCCCTTGATCAATCTGAACCCAGACGAGGTGGTCGCGATTGGCGCAGCCATTCAGGCCGACACACTGGCAGGCAACCGCAGCGACGATGAACTGCTGTTGCTGGATGTGATCCCCTTGAGCCTGGGTCTGGAAACCATGGGTGGCCTCACAGAACGCATCATCAATCGCAACAGCACCATTCCGGTGGCGCGTGCGCAAGAGTTCACCACCTTCAAAGATGGCCAAACCGCCATGGCAATTCATGTGGTGCAAGGCGAGCGCGAACTGGTGAGCGAAAACCGCTCCCTGGCACGGTTTGAGTTGCGCGGCATTCCCCCCATGGTGGCGGGCGCGGCCCGCATTCGCGTCACATTCCAGGTCGATGCCGATGGGCTGCTGAGCGTGAACGCCATGGAAATGGGGTCTGGCGTGAGCGCCAACATCACGGTGAAGCCCTCGTATGGCTTAAGCGACGATCAAATCGCTGACATGCTGAAAAACAGCTTTGAGCATGCCCAAGCGGATATGCATGCGCGGCAATTGCGCGAGCAGCAAGTGGAGGCACTGCGGCTGGTGGAATCGGTTGAAGCAGCTGTGGCAAAAGACAGCGAACTGCTCACCCCAGAAGAACAGCGCGCGATTGCGGCTGAGATGCAAACCCTGCGCGCACTGGCGGCCAGCAGCGACCTGCGCGCCATTGAGGCTGGCATAGAAAAGCTGGGCCACCTCACCGAAGACTTTGCCGCCCGCCGCATGGACGCGGGCATACGCAAGGCACTCACCGGCAAAACCATCGATGCGGTGAGCGATACGCTGACCGGCAGCAAATAGAACACACGAACGTAGCGAGATTTACACCATGCCAATAATTAAAATTTTGCCGCACGAGACCCTGTGCCCGGAAGGCAAAACCTTTGAAGTGCCCACAGGCGCACAACTGTGCGAATCAATTCTTAAAAATGACATTGCATTGGAACACGCTTGCGAGATGAGTTGTGCCTGCACCACCTGCCATGTGATTGTTCGGGAGGGGTTCAACAGCCTGAACGAGAGCAGCGACGATGAAGACGATTTGCTGGACATGGCCTGGGGCCTCACGCCTCAAAGCCGTTTGTCGTGCCAGGTGAAAGTGGCCAACAAAGACCTGGTGGTTGAGCTGCCCAAGTACACCATCAACCACGCCCGCGAAAACCACTGACTGGAGGCCACACCATGAGATGGACAGACACGCTGGATATTGCAATTGAATTGTGTGAGGCCCACCCGGATGTGGACCCGCAATACATCCGCTTTACGGATTTGCACAAGTGGGTGTGCGCCCTGCCCGGTTTTGAGGACGATCCCAACAAATCCAATGAAAAAATTCTGGAAGCCATTCAAATGGCCTGGATTGAAGAGCAGGATTGATCAGTTTTTCAGCAAGGCCCAACGCTCATGGTCGCGCCAGCGGCCAGCGATTTTGATGAAGCCGCGGGCCAATCCCTCTTTTTGAAATCCGCAAGCCTTGACCAAGGCAATGGATGCCTTGTTGTGGGGCTGAATATTGGCCTCCAGCCGATGCAAACCCAAATCTTTGAATGCAAAGCGAATGGCCTTGCGCAGGCCCTGGCTGATGTAGCCCCGCCCCTCATAACCAGCAAACGCAAAATAACCCACAACGGCACTGCGGTAAGCGCCAAAGGCGACTTGGGTGAGGTTGACTGAGCCCACCATCTCACCGGTCTTTTGCAAACAAATCACAAAACAATAGGCCTCTGGTGGCTGGAAACGCAACACATAGCGTTTAAAAGCAGGTGCGTCCTGAGGCACGGTGATCCAAGGATGGTGCAAATGGCGGCTGGTGCGCACCGCGCGCAAAAACACGGCTTGGTCCCCTGGCATCAATGGACGAATTTCAATCTTCGGCATCAGGGCACCAGCGCGGTTTCCTGCCAATGGTCTTGCTGCCAATCCAGGGCCATGCGTTGGTGGCCCTCGCGCTTCAACACCAGGCTGTCCATGCGGTGCACCTGGAAGTGAAGCACCACAAAATGCTGCTCTGCCGTGGCCATGTTGATTGCAGCCGACCCACTTGGCGCCAGGACGTCGCCCGGGGCGCTTAGCGTGGCGTAATCCTTGCGCGCATGCTCGGGAATAGCCGCCCAAAGTGCTGCACGTTTGGCCAAATCGGACTCTGCCCGTGCATGCGCCCACAGACGCAGCTGCCAATGGTGCCTTGCATCCCAAAACAACAAACCCACATTGGGCTGCACTGCGATTTGGTTTATTTTTTGGCTGCGCGCGTCTGTGTAAACGGTGATGCAACGCGCATCCACATTGACACCGCGCAACACCACCTGGCGAAGCTCAGGACCAGCCTGGCTTTGGGTGGCCAAGGTCAAAACGCGCCAAGGGTGTTTTTTGTCTGCTTTGGCCCGCACCAGCGTTTGCCATATGTTTTGAGCGAATTCCATTGCCACACCTACATTAGTGCCCACAAATCCACTTGGCGGGCCAGGGTCATATTACACAACAGTGCGCATCCAAAACCAAGATGTGCCGATGCCACAACGCAAGCGATGGCGAGCCATTTACAATAAGAAGATTCCAACACACAAATCCCACGCCGTGAGCGCCACCCCTGCCAGCACGAGTTTGCCCGAGCATCACGAGGAACCCTGGCAACAGGCCATCCTGAAAGGCACCAGCGCCTATTTCAGCGAAATGGCAGCCAGCGGGCTGCTGCGCCCGGCTTGGGCAGAATTTGTGAGCAAGCTGCCGCAAGGCAATTTGCACGAGCAACTGGACAGCAAACGCAACGCCTTGGACAAACAGATCCGAGACAACGGCATCACCTACAACGTGTATGCCGATCACCTGCAAGGCGCTGCTAGGCCTTGGTCGCTGGACCTTTTGCCATTCATGATTGAACAGCAAGACTGGGCAGTGTTGCAGGCAGGCGTTGTGCAGCGCGCTCGGCTGTTGAACATGATGATGGCAGACGCTTACGGCGGTCAGGATTTGCTCAAACACGGCCTGTTGCCGGCCGACTTATTGTTTGGCCATGCAGGGCATTTGCCGCAGATGCAGGGCGTAAAGCCGACCAACGGTGTGTGGCTTCACATGATGGCTTTTGACCTGGGCCGCGGCCCAGACGGCCAGTGGTGGATTATCACACACCGGATTCAAGCCCCTTCTGGCCTGGGTTATGCCCTAGAAAACAGATTGAGTATTTCACGCAGTTTTAATCGTGCATTTCGTGAAATGCATGTGCAACACTTGGCGGGTTTTTACCGCGAGTACATGGAGGGCATACGCAGGCTGTGCCCCAAAGGCGAAAATGCCCGCATTGCCTTGCTCACCCCAGGCCCCTACAACGAAACCTACTTTGAGCACACTTACCTGGCGCGCTACCTGGGCATCACCCTGGTGGAAGGCGGTGATTTGGTGGTGCGGCAAAACCGCGTGTTTCTAAAAACTGTCAATGGCCTTGAACCGATTGATGGGCTGATTCGCCGCACCGATGACCAGTGGTTGGATCCACTGGAGTTGCGAGAAGACTCCCAACTGGGCGTGCCAGGTTTGCTTCAGGCCGTGCGCAGTGGTGGCGTGATCATGGCCAACATGCCAGGCGCGGGTTGGCTAGAAAGCCCAGCCATCCATGGATTCATGCCTG
Source organism: Limnobacter sp. (assembly GCA_036275655.1). GTDB lineage: Bacteria > Pseudomonadota > Gammaproteobacteria > Burkholderiales > Burkholderiaceae_B > Limnobacter. The sequence goes on from DASUDK010000079.1 coordinate 7,334, forward strand.
GCTTAGGCAAACATTATTTGGGCGAAGAGCTTGTGCTTCCCAGTGTTCCAAGCTGGTGGTGCGGCGAATCGCCCGCCTGGGCACAAGCCAGTGAAAGGCTGAACAATTTGGTGATCAAGTCCACAGGACCCAACCGCCGTGGCCGCACCATGGACGGTGTGATGGGCTCCGAGCTGGATGATGTTGAAAAGCGCCAATGGCTAAGCCGCATTGGCCAAACCCCCACCCAATACACCTTGCAAGAACTCATCCCCCTTTCACGTGTGCCCATCTGGACCCGCGAGGGCAAACTTGAAGAGCGCGCCATGATGCTGCGCCTGTTTGCCGTGAGCGATGGCCAAGGCGGCTATTCGGTGATGCCCGGTGGACTCACCCGCGTGGCAGGCGATCAGCATGGTGTGGTGAGCATGCAAAAAGGGGGAAGCAGCCTGGACACCTGGGTGCGCAGTGCACAGCCTGTGGAGCGCACCACCAACCTGAAAGAAAAGCTTCAAGCCAAAGACTTGCAAGCCTTGCGCAGGCCCGTGTCCAGCCGGGCGGCTGAACATCTGTTTTGGCTCGGCCGTTACACGGAGCGGGCAAGCTTTTCTTTGCGTTTGTTGAAACACGCACAGATGTTGTTCAACGACGAGGAGTACCTGGACCCCACTGCCTTGGGTCTGTTGCATGAGTTGTGCGGCAAACAGGGACTGAGCAGCGAATTTGATTCCACCAGCCCGATTGGGCAAGACGCCTTGGAGCAAGAAATACTGGATCGCATGTGGTACCGCAATGAAGCGGGGGCCCCGCCTGCCCAAGGGCTTGCCGAGCAGCTCAATGCGCTGGCACGGGTGGCTTCACAATTGCGGGACCGGCTAAGCAGCGACCATTGGCGCTTGCTCAATGACTGCGCCAAGGTGTTGGTAGAACCCGAATGGTTGCGCTTCCACCGCAGCATTCCCACCGCCGCCCTGGCACAGGTGCAACTTTATTTGCTGGCCATGCACGGTGAACAAAGCGATCACATGACCCGCGACAACGGTTGGCGTTTTTTGCAACTGGGCAGGCAATTGGAGCGCTTGTGTTGCGCCTGTGAATGTTTGCTGTCGCTCACCAGCACGCCAGGACGGGCCGGTGAACTGGGCTTGGCCATGGCGATTGCCCTGGCCGACAGCACCATCACCTACCGATCACGTTATCAACATCGGTTTGAATGGTTGCCCACCTTGGACTTGCTGATTTTTGACGATGATGCACCCTACGCCGTGCGCAGAATTCTGTACAAGCTCGACATTGTGATTGATCGCCTGCCAGGCGACACCGGGCCGGTGAGGCAATTGTTTGATTCTGCATTCAAGCGGGGAGAAATGCCCACAGGCCTCAGCCTGGAAGGCCTGCAGCCCCCCTTCCCAGCCGAGACTGGCCGGCAATTGCGGATGTGGTTACAAACCCTGCTGGACACGGCCTACAACATCAGTGACTTGGTGGGTGCGCAATATTTCCGCTTGGCAGAATTGCCGGACCAAGTGATCCAGGGACGCTGAACATGAGCCAAAAGCGCGAAGCACCTGCCATCCGGAAAGTGACCCACATCACCCATTACGATTATCAGCAACCGGCCGAATGCGCCCAACAAATCTGTATTTTGCAACCGCAGGAAGGCCCAAGCATGCACGCAGGCCCCTTGCGCAAAGGGCAAAGGGTGATCCACCACAGCCTGCGCATTCGCCCCAACCCCTCCACCATCCAAAGCCGCACCGACGCCTTTGGCAATGTGGTGCACCACTTTGAGATGAACTACCCCCACGACCACCTGGAAGTGGACAGCGAAATGGAAGTCGAAGTGCTGCCTGCTTTGCACACAGGCAGTGCGACCGATTTGGACAGCCCAAACTGGCAACACCTGGTGGCTGGGCTGCAGTACAAGGCTGGGGCGAGCGTGCATGGCGACCACCAGTTCCGGTTTGAATCCAAGCATGTGCCAATCAGTGACCCCATGCGGGACTTTGGCATGCTCGACTTTTGGCCCAACAGGCCGGTGGTGGCGGCTGCACATGCGCTGATGCACCGCATTTACAAAGATTTCACCTACAAAAGCGGTTCAACCACCATCCACACCACCGTGGACGAAGTGATGGAGCGTCGAGAAGGGGTGTGCCAGGATTTCGCCCACCTGATGCTCAGCGTGCTGCGATCATTGGGCTTGCCCGCCCGTTATGTGAGCGGCTACATGCTCACCGACCCGCCACCAGGTCAAGCCAAACTGCTGGGTGCTGACGCCAGCCATGCGTGGGTCTCGCTGTGGTGCGGTGATGCATTGGGCTGGGTGGACTTTGACCCCACCAACAACCAATTGCCGGACACGCGGTATGTGACCGTGGCGGTGGGGCGAGATTATGCCGATGTTCCGCCAATGCGGGGCGTGGTGCACGGCGGGGGCAAGCATGCCTTGAAGGTGGCGGTGACGGTGCTGTAGCAGTGTCTTTTGGACAACAAGCTG
>DASUDK010000080.1:0-31744 GCA_036275655.1 Limnobacter sp.
TCAGCCTTTCTCTCCTGGATGCGAACGTATTCTTCTCGCTCACGCAACTCGGCTGGTGTTAATCCAGTAGTCAAGGCCAACTGAATCATCTCTGCTGCCTGCTTCCGTGCCTGCTCAAGGCTAATCGCCAAGCAGCTTCCCAACGGCTCCTTGATAACCTTTCTTCGACCATTGAGGGTGAAGGTTTTTTTGATGATGTAGGTCTTTTTTCCTTGTCTCGCTACGCGAACACCAAGCCCTGCAACCGTGGTATCCCAAATCACGTGCTGATCTTTGTCATTTGGGCAAACAACTTGGTTGATGTCTGCTGTGGTCAAAACAATACTTTTGCCACCTGCGAAACGCTGCTCAATTTCCTGCTTACTTCTTCTTCCCATTTTTTCATTTCCATAGGCGAAAGCACCTGATGTGTAAAACTGGTACCAAACTGGTACCCAGGTACATTCAAACGCGCCCAGTAAACATAAGGGATCCGAATGCACAAATCAACACCTAAGTTGTTGATATATTTACACAAACAGTACCTTCTAAAACAAACTACCGCTTGAACACAGCGCGTTTGTTCTGATTAAAAATGGAAAGTTTTTTTGCTTTTAATCCTTTGGTCGTGAGTTCGAATCTCGCACGACCCACCACAAATTCAAGGTATGTACTCGAGACATCGTTTACATATTATTCCTGAGACATCGTTAACACCCTTGGACCAAAGGGGTTATCGATGGGCTCAACTCTACACGAATCCAAGTCAAAGTATCCCAAGTCGTAAGTCATGAAGCTGACGAGCCAGATGCGCTCGTCAACTTGTTTTATACCCACGTCGTGCCCAGCCAGAACCGTACTGAGGTGAATCTTCTTGCGCCCAACGCATATGCGCCCGCATGCGGTGATGGTGACGGTTTTATCGTGAAATGGGTAATACACCGGCGGCACGCCGGTGTATTGACGTTCTGAGAGCTTGTACAGGTCCGCAGGGCGTTTCATCTCGATGGCTTGATGTGGGCGCTCATTGTTGTATTCATCGACAAATCGCTCGAATTTCTCTTGTTGCTGAAGCATGTTCATGCCTGAGGGGCGCGTACAGTACTGCTTAAGCGTGCGGTGCATGCGCTCATGCCGACCATTTTGTTGAGGATTGCCTGGCTTGATTCGCTCTATGGCGATACCCAGCCTGAGCCAGTAGACAGACAGCTTGCTCAAACCATGAATGGCATGGGGTGAAGAGAAAGGCACCCCATTGTCCGATCGGATGGCATCAGGCAAACCGAACTCCCTGAACAGGCGCTCAAAGGCGGTAATGGCCATTTGTTCTCGAGTACTTTCCATCGCTTCGCAACAGATCAGAAACCTGGAGCTGAAATCAGTCATGGTCAGCGGATAGCAGTAGCGCCTGTCGCCCAACATGAATTCGCCTTTGTAATCGACGCACCATAGGTCGTTGGGCTCTTTGGCCATGCTCAAGGCTGTGCCTTGAGCATGGTGTCGACGATTCTTGCGCGTTTTAACCAATCCATGGCGGTCGAGCACAGCATGCACAGTGCTGGTGGCCGGGGTGGAAATATCCGGGAAATGACTGATCAGTCGCTCGCGAATCTTGGGCGCACCCCACTGGGGCCACTGTTGCTTGATCTTGATGATCTGTTGCTCAACCTGGAATGGAAGTTGGTTGGCAAAGCGCACGGGCCGCCGGCTGCGATCAGTCAGCGCTTCAAGGCCGCTTTCCCGGTAACGGGAGATCACCTTGTGACCAGTGACTCGGGAAATACCAAACTCCCGGCAAAGCTCTGAAATACCCTCTCCATCGAGGTACCGAGCAACGAATTTCAGCTTCTCGTCCATCTTCGTACTTTCGCTCCAAGGCATAGTCGGTCCCTCCTATGCCAAAAAACTGTAAAGCATGTGTCCGGAATAATCTGTAAACCATGTCTCGGTAAGTACAAAGTTGAATCAAGCCCTTACGGTTTTTAGCCGAAAGGGCTTTTTTCTTTTCAGGGCCGGTCGGTACGTATTCGGTACGAAAGGGGATGTATTTCTGCACTTAAAACGCGCCTTTCGCGACTTTTTGGCGTGTATCGCGTTTGCAACATTACTTGCTGCTCGGCAAATGCTGTTTTTTTCGGCACAACGGTTAATCCAATTCGAGTTACTCCATTGCTGGCATATGTTGGACATATGCCTGCGATCCTGTAAGCTTGTCGATGTGAGTGAAAATGAACTGGAGAGAAACGCATGAGAACGGTTTCCCTATTTAAAAATGGCAGGAACCAAGCGGTTCGTTTGCCCAAAGAATTTGAGTTTGAAGGCGTATCCGAGCTGGAAATTTCTCGCGAGGGCGATGCCTTGATTCTGCGCCCAGTCCGTAAAAGTTGGACAAGCTTTGCAATCGTCGACAAAGCCGATGCGGGTTTCTTGCTTGAGCGCCCCGAGGTGATTGAAGACGGGCGGGTTGTACTTTGAAAAAAGTGTTCATGTTAGACACCAACATTTGCTCTTTCATTATTCGAGAGCGTCCACAAAGTGTCTTGGTTCGTTTGCAAGAAGAGGTGCAGGCCAAACATCGAATCGTGCTCTCGGCCATTACCTATGCCGAACTGCTGTATGGGGCGAACAACAAAAAAGCTTCTCCTAAGTTGGTGCAGGTGGTTCACGAGTTTGTCAGCCGAATGGATGAGGTGCTGCCGTGGGACCGCCATGCGTTGGAGGAGGCTGCTCGCATCAAAAAAGCCCTGGAGTTATTGGGCGCGCCGATTGGTGGTAACGACACAGCCATAGCGGGCCATGCGTTGTCTCAAGGGTGCACCCTGGTGACAAACAACATGGGCGAGTTTGCACGGGTGGCCGGGCTGAAGGTTGAGGATTGGGTTTAATTATGTGCCCCGTGTGCTACGCATAGGGGGGTAATTTCTGTTTGAGAGCACGCCTCGGAAATTCTGACAGGTGGATAAAAAATGACAGCTCTGCTTTTTTGGGTCAACAATGTTGGCCTGGATAGGGGCAATCATGATTCGCAGACCACGCCGAAACCACTCTCCAGACTTTAAGGCCAAAGGCACCGTGAAATAAGGCGAGGTGTATTTCGTCAACCAAGTTGCGGCCAGCTAAACGGAGCCTGCTCTCCCCGGCCTGAACGGGGGCGCTTGGGGAAACTGAAACACTCCCGGTGGAATGTTCACATCGGGTGCTTTCTCGCTGGTCCACACATGGGCCATGGGTTTGAATTCGAAGGGGGGCCCCAGTCTGTCGGCCGCCACGCCCAACAGGCCTTTCAACACATCCACAGTGGCATACACAAAGCCGTTGCATTGGCTGCAGCGGCGGTATTGCTTGGGTTTGCCAGACCCACCGGTCATGTCGATTGCATGGAATTCGCCCTGTGTGCAGCCGTCTTCGATTTTAAAAAAAGCAACATTGGCAAAGGGCATGCCGCTGATGGTTTGGCAATCCCGGCAATGGCACACCAGTTGTGCCACGGGAGCTTGGGCAAAGCGCACGGCCAATTGGCCACACGGGCATTGTGCGTGGAAGGCGTTGGTCATCAGGCGGTGCTCAAAATTTGGAATTGCTGTATTGCGTAGGCAGCCGCTGGTGATTGGGATCGGCTGCTTAGTTTCACCATCGAAATGCTGCTGAACAGGGGCGGAAAATCCATGATGTTGAGTTTAACCAAGCTGCCATTGTCTAGCCACGGTTTGGCTGCAAATTCTGTGGATGCAACAATGGTGTCGGTGTGCAAGGCCACGTGGTGCAGCAGATTGACATCATCACATTCAAGCGCCAGTTGTGGCAGGTTGCGGCTGTTTTGCTCCAGCAACTGCGCCAGGCCAGCCTTCATCATGTCTGGCAATTTGACCGACGCAATGCCGTACTCCCAGGCGGTTTCAAACCGATGGGTTTGGCCAGCAAGCGGGTGCCCGCGCCGCGCATACAGGTGCCCGTACTGGCGCATCAAGGGTTGAATGTTCAAATAGGGCGCTGCTGTGATTTCGCCGGTGTCGGCCACAAAAAAATCAATGTCCTCTTTCAACAACAAGGCCAGCAGTTTGGCTGGGTTGTCGATTTCCAAACGAACCGATACCTTTGGAAATGCAAGGCGAATTTTTGCAATCACTTGGCCAGCCAAGGTTGCAGCGGGGAACGGCCCCACGCCAAACACCAGTTCACCGATTTCGCCCTGCTGGTACAGGGCCATGTCCCGCTTGAGCGATTTGGCTTCCAGCAACAGGGCTTTTGCCCGCTGTACCAAAAATTGCCCCGCTGGCGTGGGGCGTATTTCCCCGCCGTTTCGCTCAAAGAGCAACAGGCCGATTTGTTTTTCAAGCGATTGAATGCTGCGGCTGAATGCCGGTTGGCTTAGGTGTACCTTTTGCGCGGCTTTGGCAAAGTGACGCGTTTCGTCCAACGCGAGCAGGTGTTCAAGCGGGTGAAGATTGGTCATGCTAATGCAATGGGTGCATTGATATGGCATTTATTATGCATTGGACGTATGGGCAGGACAAGCTTACATTGAAGACCTGGATCACGTACCCAAGGCTAAGCATGCAAGTTTCAGAATTTCAAAATGTGCTGATTTTGATTGCGATGATGGGTTTCGCCCTGATGGAGTTTGCTTCGAGGCGCTACCAAACCACAGTGAATGCCACCCACAACGACACCAAGCTGGAGTTGTTCATGTTTGTGAGTTTGGTGGCCATCACCCAGCCTTTGGTGATTTTGGCCACGCAAACCATGGGGCAGGCGTGGTTCTCGCAGTGGCAAGGCGTGTGGGCGCATTGGCCATGGTGGGCGATGTTTGGTGCCTTGCTGCTGGGGGATGATCTAACCCAATACCTGTGGCACCGCGCCTCGCATTCGCCGTTGTTGTGGCCCTTACACCGGGCGCACCATTCTGCGCAGTACATGAGTGTGCGCATCACCTTTCGCAACAACTTTTTTTATTATCTGATGATGCCCGGTTTGTGGATTGCGGGCGCGTTGCTGTTCCTGGGCTTTGGCGGTTGGGTGTATGCCAGTTATTTAACTGTGAAGTTGACGATCATTCTTGGCGCCCACTGCGCTTGGCGTTGGGATGAGCCCCTGTACAAAATCAAGGCATTGCACCCGGTGATGTGGGTGTTGGAGCGCACCATTTCAACACCAGCCACCCATTGGGCACACCATGCATTGACAAACAAGGACGGCATTGGGAACTACACCGGCAATTTTGGCAACATGCTGTTTTTGTGGGATGTGCTTTTGGGCACGGCCCACATCACACGCAAGTACCCAGAGCAGATTGGCTTGATGGATGACCGCATACATGGTCAAGAACACTGGGCACATCAAATGTTTTATCCGCTTGCCCAGTCGAAACGGGCCGACTCCGCTTTGCGCTTTGGCGGCACCATTTACGACGAATCCAAACAGGTGAATTGAAGACGCTCAGTGCGTGAGGGCGTGTTGTTGAATCAGGCGCTTGCGCTTGTTGGGTTGAATATTGATTTTTTGTGTATTGCGCCCCGCAACCGCCAGCAGGCGTGGGTTCATCACTGCAAACCAGAGCGGTGGCACATACGCCAGCAAGAACATGCCAAAGTAGCCCGAGGGCAGGGTGGGCAGTTCCGGAAAATCCCGCAGCGACTGATAGCTGCGAGCAGGATTGGCGTGGTGGTCCGAATGCCGCTGCAATTGAAACACCACCAGGTTGGACACCAGGTGATTGCTGTTCCAGGAGTGGTGTGGCGCGCAGCGCTCGTATTGCCCATTGGCCAACTTTTGGCGAACCAGCCCGTAATGTTCAATGTAGTTGGCACTGGTCAATTGAAACGCACCCCAAAAAGCCACCACCATCAACACGGGCACCATGGGCCAACCAAACAGGGCAATGAGTGTGGCGTACAGCAGCACGGTGATTGCGCCAGCTTGCAAAATTTCGTTGCCCATGTTCCACCGGCTTTGGCCTGCACGTGCCAGGCGGTCTGCCTCTAGCGCCCATGCGCGCTTGAATGCGCCAGGAATTTCTCGCAGCATGAATTCATAGATGTGCTCACCCATGCGTGAGCTCGCTGGGTCCTCTGGGGTGGCCACGTCGCGGTGGTGGCCGCGGTTGTGCTCCACTGAGAAATGCCCATAGCCACCCAGCGAGAGTGTGAAGAGGGCCAGCGCTCTGTCGAGTTTGCGTTTTTTGTGACCCATTTCATGGCCGAGGTTCAAACCAAAGCCAAGCAGTGACCCGGTGGTGATGGCCACCGCCAACCAGTGCAGCCAATGCAGGGGGTGGGTGGCTAAAAAAATCACATTGAACAAAAATCCAAACGTGATGATGGGCACCAGCAAGTAGGTGATGAATCGATAGTACTTGGTGCCTTCCAGTTGGGGCACTGCGTGCTCAGGCGGGTTTTGTTTGTCTTCGCCAAACAGCATGTCGAGCACGGGCACGCCCACGTAAAAAAACGCCAGAAAAACCCACAGCCATTGGGTGTGTCCAGTGTACAAATAGAGCATTGGGCCCAACGGCGCTGCAAATGGTGCAATCACAGAAATTAGCCACAGGTATTTTTTGGGGTCTTTGTATTCGGTGGTGGGCAATGCGTGTTGTGTCATGTCGCGTGTCCTCGGTGTGCAGATTGGTTTCATCATAGATTTGCACAAGCATGGACAACACCGCGCAGGGTGGCATAACATCGTCATAAAGTGACAATTCGAGGCACGCCATTGGCCCAAGCATTCAAAGAATTACAAGCCGCCCTGCACCCTGTGTATGCGCGCCTGCTGTGTGCCGAGTTGCAGCGGCGTGGCTTTGCGCCCGCCGAGATTCTGGAAGGCACCCAATTGGAATGGCAGGCATTGCATCACAGCAATCGGTTTTTAAATTTTGATCAGATGCGGCGTCTGATACGCCGCGGTTTGGTGTTGAGCCAATGCCCCTGGTTGGGGCTGGAGGTTGGGCTTCGCACCCAGGCGTCTGCCCATGGCACCTTGGGCGCAGCAATGATTGCCAGCAGCAGTTTGCCCAATGCAATGTTGCTCTTGCAGCGTTACGCGGGGCTTCGACAAAACCTTGCAGCGCTGGAGTTTGAACACACCCCTGTTTTTACCGCTGTGCTCCATGAATGGGTGGATTTGGGCGATGTGCGGGAGTATTTGCATTGCCAGTTGCTGGGGGGCTTGGTTCAATTGCTCACGGCATTGACCGGCCGAGAATTGCCCGCACTCTTGAGTATTGAGTGGCCTTTTGAAGCGCCTGCATGGCGTGCTCAGTATTTGCGAATTGCCCAAAGCAACACTTTTGGCGTGAGTCGACTGCGCGTGCTCATCGACGATGCACTGGTGAATAGCCCCAGTTTGGCTGCGGATGAAGAGGCCTTGCAAAGGCTGTTGCGGGATTGTGACCTGCAGCTTCAGCACCTTCAACAAGGTGGCACCCTAAGCCAGCGCGTGCGCATGACGCTGGAGCGCACCGAGGGGGCCATGCCGACCCTCAAGGCCATGGCCAAGCGCGAGAACATGACAGAACGCACGCTGATGCGCCACCTGCAGGCGGAAGGTTGCAACTTTCAGGGCTTGCTCGACGAGGTGCGCAAAGAGCGGGCCGTTTGGCTTTTGCAGAACACCAGCAAAACAGCGGAGGAGGTTGCTCTGGCCTTGGGTTATGAAGATCCGTCCAATTTCAGCAGAACTTTCAAGCGCTGGTTCGAGATGACCCCCAGTGACTACCGGCGGCAATCTCAAGTGTAAGCAGTTGGCAAATGGCTCATTGGCCGTGTTGTTTAACCAGGTGTGCCATGGCCACCTGTGCTTCACTGCCCGCTTGTATTAAACCTGCTTGCACAGAGGATTGGTTTTGTGGGGGTTGGTTTTGACTCACCTTCCACTTGCCGTCCAGTTGTTTGACGGTCAGTTCAATGCCCACAATGTGGTCAAGTAATTTTTCTGTGAAGTCTGAAGGCGCATCTTCCACGCGCCAAGGGTGCTGCTGCCCCGCTTCTTGTTGATTGGTCAGCTGCGTGATGATATTCAGCACAGCGGTGGGCTCTTCAATCGATTTTAACTGACAGCTTGCATGCACCACGGTGTAATTCCATGTGGGCACCACTTTGCCCCCCGCCTGCTTGGTGGCATACCAGTTGGGCGAGATGTACACCGAGGCGCCTTGAAAAACCGCAAGCACTTCCTGATCGTTGGCCATTTGCCAAATTGGATTGTTTCTGGCCACGTGGCCGATGAGACAGGCTTGGCCTTGGGGATTGGTGACATGCATCAATGGGATGTGATCGGCCACCAAGCGTGTGCCCTGCGTGTGGATGACGGTCGCCAATGGATTTTGGGCAATCAGGTCTAGCATTGCCTGGGTGTCTTCAACCTTGAATTGGGATGGGCTGTACATGAACCGAGGGTCCTGAGTGTTTGTGAAGGCAGGCTTCAGGGGGACTGCTGCATCAACCTGGCGGTGAGTCGACGCACCTTGGGTACGAGCACCTGGATGTTATCGATTTTCGCGGCGGCCTGCACTTGGTAATTACCTGAGTAAAGCCGGGATTGCCCTCAGTGTTAATCCGCTGGAAAATACCACGCCCACAATCACAAAAACCGCTGGCACCAGACCAAAGGCGACCGCCAATGACAGGTCGCCTGGGAACCCGGCGAGCCAGAAGGCCACCGTGGTGGGCAACAAGCCGACCCAATACCAGCTCACGCTGGCAGACAGCGCGCCAAACAGATTGCTGCCTGTGCTCAGGTTGGGTGTTGTTGCAGCCAACACAAGCAGAAGCAGTTCCATCACCAGCAAGTGCAGGCAGGTGAAGTACAAAGCCTGGGCATAGAAGGCATCGACATTCATTTGACTGGCGAGCAGCAACCAGGCAAGGCTGGAGGCAAGGGTGGCCCAGGCAAACCCCGGATGTGGTTTTTTACTGCCACTCAAGCTGCTTGCCCACTGTGCGCGGCTATGCGCGATTTGCCAGGTTTTTGCCAGCAAAACAAGCACAATGCACACGATGCCGCTTGCTTGGCCACCGTTGAAATATGCCGCCAAGGGTTGGTAGAGCAGTGCCAACCCAAGGGCCCAAAGGCTTGTAACAACCAGGCCAACCAGCAATTGGCTGGAAGCCACTTTGCTTCGAATCCATGTTGGCTTGCTGCGTGCAGGCAGGTCTTTGTCCCCCACCAAAACGAACCACAGCATCATCACAACAAACGCTTGGGTCAAAACAGTGGGTGAGCTGTTTTGCACGATTCGATTGAGAGGTTGCTCGTCCAGCCCCGCCACCGCAAAGTAGTTCAGTCTTAGCAACGGCGCTGTTAAAAAACAACTGAATGCCAGACTCATCCAGATCATGTGACCACGAAAATCTTTGCTGGCAATGGCAAGGCCTGCCTGGTACAAGAGCCCCAACGACAACAGGGCCACTGCACCCAGTGCGAAATAAAATGCTTCGCCTGCCAAAATGCCATCGCGTGGCGTGTGGTACAGAAAGTAAAGCCCTGTGGCAGATACTGCAAGCATGAAGAGCACCAACACCGCACCATTGAGCCGATGAAGTTGACGGTGATTCCTGCGCAAGGCTGGAATAAATTGCAGGCTGCCTGCGAGCATCACCAAGCCCCCCACCAAGGCGTGCGTGGACATGCTGCCAGCGAACTCCCTGTAATGGGTGAGCGATTCTTCGACGGTATTTAGGCCTGGCTCTGCGCCTGGTGTATAGATGGCGAGGTGCTCGAATGCAGACAGCAACCACGGGGTGCCTGTGGTCCAAATCACCGCGGCGTATTGAATGGTGAGTACCCCAAACAAAGCAAACAGCAGACCAAAAATCCACATCCCTGTTTTGACTGTGATGTGCATGCGCAAGATGTCACCTGTGGTGATTGAAGTGATGAACCCCACCGCATGGGCGGTGGGGGAAGCCTGCTGTTAAGGCGCTTGGATGGGCACTGGGCTTGCACCCACCACCATGCACAGTCCATCTGTGGCAGGGTCCAACACCACGCCCAAGGACGAGGTCAATGGCGTGGGGTCGTTGTCGCGAATGGTGTTCACGATGTCACGCACAAAACAGGTGGGTGGAGGAGGGGGAGGTGGCTCCACCGTGGGCGGGAAGGGCTGGCCGTCCACCAAACATTTGCCGTCTGTGGTGAATGAGAAGCGTGGCGCATCGTTGGAGTTGACGCGATACACTGAGAAGTAGGGCACCTTGCAATCGTGCGTGACCGTGCTTCCGATGGTTTTGATCACACGAACAATGTTGGTGAATCCTTCCACGGGCTCTTGATTGAACACCAATTCGATTCGTCCGTTTTTACCCAGGGCGGCCATGCCACCGTCGACCAAGCCTGTGCGTCCAGCGGGCGGTGTTTGACCGTTGCTTGGGTGGTAGGGGTCTCCAGCCACATTGTAAATGCCTGCTTTGACTGCGGTGGTGGCATTCACGGTGCGGCCTTCCTCACTGCTGTATTTGCTGCTCAGCACGTCGGTGGTTTGTTCCGGCACAAAGCGCAGTGCTTGGAAGCGCAGCACGCGGTCATTGCCAGTGACGGTGATCTCTCGCTGAGCAACTTCCCCAAATTCGGCCACTTTTTCGCCTTCGGCATCAAAGAGAGTTTCGCGAAGATCCTCTGTGGCGATATAGCTGGTTTTGTTTGTGCTGGTGCGTTTCACCGAGAAGTCCTGTCGGCCGGTTTCTTCAATGCTGGCCAGCACATCTTCACCATCTTGGAATGTACGTTTGACGCCAAACAGGTCAGAAAAATTGGCCTCGGCTGCGGCCGGATCTGCTGCACCCATCAACCCATCGTATTTTTTGATGAAGGTGATTTGGTCGCCTTGCGTGAGCAAGGTTTGGTTGGCTTGCTGGGCATCCACGCAGTCTGAAAACCGGGTTTGTGTGGCGTCTGCCGGGTCGGGTCGGAAGTTCAATGGCTCATCAAACACCTCGGTGCTGCTGGTGCCGCCACCCTTGCAATTGCGTGTGCGCGATTTAAATCCAGAATCAAACAAAGGCTCCAAGCCGTTTTCTTCGGCAAATGGGGAGCCTGAGTTTGTGAGACGAACGGCGGAGAGGTTCTCGAGTTCGGGCAGGTCCAGGTCCACAACTCGCTTGAGCGCATCGGAGATGAATCGCGGGCCATTGGTGTCGGTGATTTCAAATCCAAGTGCGGCTTTGTACGCTTCCAGGTCACCAAACTCTGCGGCATTGAATGCGTAGCGCCCCACGAAGTTTCCTTCAGGTCGTTCATTGGGGTTAACGTTTGTGCCACCGCCTTCGGTGACAATCGTGTCGGAGTTGCACGCACCAAGCAGTGCGGCGATTGAGACGCCCAGCGCAATGGGCCTCAGATGGATAAATCTCATGTTCGGTTTCCGATAAATTGGTAAATCGCGTATAAAAGAAACGAAGCTGGCAAGATTTATATTTGTAAGTAAAGTGTACGTGAACAAGTGCTGAGATGCGCCAAGCCCAGAGACATTTAAAACTTGTTCACGGTGCTACTACAGTAACTTTGCTTACAAAATAAAAGTTATGGTGACAGACCTAGGGATGCAGCACCGCATCGATCCACAAATCTTCGTTGGGTTTGAGCGCTGTTTTTGGCGATGCCTGGGTGGTGCTGCCTTTTGGCCAGTGGGGTGGAATGACGCCAGTGACCAGCGGATGGGGCTGCAAGGGCTGCCGCCTGGGGTCCAATTGCATCGGCAATTTGCTGGCACTCAATGCGGCCAATGACATGCTGTTGGACGGATGCGGGCTGCGGTGGCAGGCGATGCAAAAGAGGTTGTCTGCTTCGCCAGGCCTGGGGTTTGCAAACCTCAGTGGCTTGATGTTGCGCAACAATGTCCCCACGCGGCGCTCTGGTGAGATGTGCGTTAAAAATCCAAATCCGTCTTGATCGTAAGCGGTGGCGCACACAAAGGGCCCAGGCTTGCCGGTGACCTGCTCAATGCGTTGGTGGGAGGTGGCCGGAAACAGGGCAGCCGAGGCACTTGCCTTGTCGGCCTGAACGACACTGCCTTGTGCCCGGTTGCACCCCTCTTCGGCATCCAGCAATGCTCGGTTGAAGATTTCAACGTTGTCTATCCAGCCTTTGAATCCGTTTGTTGTGCCATTTGAACCAATCACCCACGCACCAGGCTTCAATGCGAGCATGCTGTCATCGGCTCGGGTTGGAATGGTGCTCAAGAGGTACCCATTGATCCACACCTCGATGTTGTCGAGCTTGCGATTGATTCCAACATGCGTCCATCGATTGGTGCGCATGAGGGCGGCAGGCAATTGCAATGCAGCCACCACCGAGCCAGCCGCGTTCTTGAACTGCAAAGCGTATCCCTGCGCAAGCTGTTGGATGCCAACAGCACCGGAGGGGCCAGAGATCAAATGGCCCATGCCGCTGGTGTCCAGTTTGCGCAGGTCGATGAACATCCCAAAATAGTTGCCGGGTCGAGCAGGCAATTGTGCGAGGGGGGCTGCACCAATTTGGTAGCGCAGGCCGGTGTCGATGTTCATCCAAAGGCCCTTGCCTTCAATGCCACCCAAGGCCACCGGTTCAATGCGCGTGCCGCCTTTGGTGTTGCCAATCAATTCGCCATAAGGCGGAATGGCAGCAGACTCGCCGGTGGCTGCGTTTTGAATGCGCAAGGGACGCCCCATCCGATCGCCTGTGTTGGGCAACAACCATTTGATGGGGCCGAGTGGGTTGTGGCTCAAGGATGCATTCATGTTTGACAACACCACCGCAAACGGATCCATGTAATCGTCAAAGGCCACCTCGGTGCTGGCCCGACCGTTGTTGATCGTCCACACCACATCCCGCGGGTTGGCGGGTTTCCACTGCGGGAACATGTTGAACTTGTTTTCCAGGGAGTCGATCATGGAGTCGTTCAAGGGCCAGAATTCATCCACCCTGACGCCTTTTTTGAGATCGTCGTTGGTCCTGCCGTTGCCAACCCGCACCACACCGCCCCGGCCATGGTACAAGCGCATCAAGCGGTGACCACTGTCCCAAGCGTGATGGCCAAAATCCGTTGCGTTCATCAAGCCATCCAATATCACCATCTTGCCTTGGGTCCACAACCCGGCAATGCCAATGCCACGGGTGGAGCTGGCATGCTCACGTGTGCTGGTGTTGGTGCAGCCCCCTTCGCAAGCGCCAGGCACAGGTATCACGTGTTTGGCGGGCAGCATGAGGTGGGGGCGGGATTCTGGTCGGGATAGTGGTGCAGTTTGCGCCACATTGGACAGGGTCGCTGGCACATCATTGAAGGCAGGATCCAGGCTTTGCATCATTTCAAAGTCTTCTTGGGTCACATAGCTGGATTCGTCACTCACCTGCAACCTGTAAATGGCTGTGAACAGTAGATTGGCGCCTTTGTGGTCAATCCAAGGATAGGTCATGCCCGATTCTTCACCGGGTGGTATGAGCTTGCCCTCCGGGTCGCGAAACGGAAACTTTGCAAAACCGTACCGGGCCTTCACCGGGGGATCGTAATGTGCGTAGGTGATGGGTTTCGGCGAGGTCCATCCACGAGGATCGCAGGGCGCAAAACCGCTGTCAGGCGGGTTGTACGCGTACACAATGTCAAATTGTGAGGTGTGTTGTTTGCCCTGTGCATCGGTCCAGGTTCTTGGTACAAGTGCGTCTGCACCACCACCTTGGCCTGGTGTGCCAGACACACGGTACACAAGCAGTCGACCATCGCCGGTCACATTGGGTTCGAACATGGTGATGGGCTCAAAAGGCAACGTTGCCTTGACCGGATCACCCAGCCGTTCAATTTTCTGGATGTGCGCCTGCGCCGTTTTTGCATTCTCTACAACAATGCGCAATGGGAATGAAAAGATCTCTCTGCGATTGAGCATGTTGCCCGTGAGTACATGAATATCGTAAGCCTCTGCTGTGCTGCTGACTCGGTATGGATTGCGGTGTATGCCCGATGCTTTGTTGCCATAGAGTTCATGGTCCAGTTGTGCAAGGGTGGAATCACAAATCGCATACATCACCGGACTTAAACCAGTGGCTTGTGGAATGAATTCGGTCACAGGAATCCACCACACCTGTTTGGCCATCATGTCCATCGAGCCGTCGCTGGCCTGGGTGTAGTGCACGCCTTTGTCACGCAGCTTTTCTGGCGTGTAAAGCATGACATTCATCGAGCGGTTGGCGGCGTTGGGAAGGTCTGCCCGTCCACCCAGATAGGCGGTGAAGCCAAGCCCGATACGTCCATCCACTGTATTGCGGGCCGATGGAATCCGTGGTCGCAAGTATTGCCCGTTGCGCATGGTGGCCACGTCGTGTAGTCGACTGGGGGCATCGGGAATCGGGTAGGTGGTTGGCACAGGCAACAGGCTGTCAAATTCACCCATCAGGTCGGCTTGATTCCACTCGTCGGTTTGGCTGGGCTCAAAACCCTCTCTCAACACCGCCTGAACGGGCGTGCCAGAGGGCCGTGTGAATTCGGTGGTGTTAATGCGTGCCGCTGGGTTGTTTTCTGCAGGTGCAATGGTATTGCTGCCCCTGTTGGATGCGGGGGTGGGGTCTGCGTCGTTGGTGCATCCACCCGACAAGAGCGCTGCAAGCGAAATTAAAAAGATTCGAATAATCATGAATAAGCCTGCACTGTATGTTTGCGCACAGCGTAGCAATTCAACGCAGTGCAGGCTATCGAGATTCTACGGCTGTTATTGTTGCAGTGCCCGGGCCATGATTGCTTTGGCCTGTGCGCCCAAGGGCAGCGCGCCGTAATTGTGATGGCCTTGAGCCTGAAGACGGCTGTTGCAAAATGCCTCGCTCACCGCACTGGGGGCGTGGCGCACCAACAGGCTGGCTTCGAAGGACAAGGCCATTTGATCGACCAAGTGTCGGGCTTGGAATTGAATGTCTTCAGGACTGGTTTTGTGAAGTTGTCCAAATTGCCTGCCCAACTGGTCCAGGTAATTGTCCAGCACGGAGTTGCCGCCTCGCGCTTTGTTCAATTCTGCATGGAATGCCAACAACACGGTGGGGTCTTTGCCCACAGCGCGCAACACATCCAGGCATTGCACATTGCCACTGCCTTCCCAAATTGGATTGATCACGCTTTCGCGGAATAGGCGAGGGTAGATTGAGTTCTCCATCACGCCGCTACCGCCGATGCACTCCATCACCTCATAGGCATGTTGTGGTGCGCGCTTACACACCCAGTATTTGCCCACGGCAGTGGCCAGCCTGGCCAGTTTGGCTTCGTGTTCATCGCTGTCTTTCAAATCCAGCGCACGTGCCATGCGCATGGCAAATGCAATCGAGCCCTCGTATTCCAGCTGCAGATCGGCCAGCACGTTTTGCATCAGAGGTTGTTCAATCAGTTTTGCGCCAAAGGCAGCTCGCTGGCTGCAGTGGTGGATCGCGTTTGCAATGCCCGCGCGCATCAAGCCGGCTGACGCACCCATGCAATCGAATCGTGTGAGACTCACCATTTCAATGATGGTGGGCACACCGCGCCCCTCTTCACCAATCAACCAGCCCTGGGCGCCTCGAAACTCCACCTCGCTGGAGGCGTTGGAGCGGTTGCCCATCTTGTCTTTCAGGCGAATCACTTGCAGGGCGTTCTTGGTGCCGTCGGGCAGCCAGCGGGGTACGGCAAAGCACGACACCCCGGCGGGTGTTTGAGCCAAAATTAGAAACACATCACACATGGGGGCCGACAAAAACCATTTGTGACCAGTGAGCGAGTAAAGCTGACCAGGGCCAGCTTGTTGCACCGGCGTGGCGGTGGTGGAATTGGCGCGCACATCAGAGCCACCTTGTTTTTCAGTCATGCCCATGCCCACGGTGATGCTCTGTTTTTCATCAATCGGCACGTTGCGTGGGTCGTATCCCCTCGACAAAATTTTGGATTCGAACATGGCCGCCACATTGGGCTGCATGCGAAAACTCGGGATGGAGGCAAAGGTCATGGTCACCGGGCATCCGTGGCCAGCTTCCACTTGCGATTGCATGAAGGCTTTGGCCCCTCGCACGACATGGGCGCCTTCCCGGGGGTGTGTCCAGGGTTGGCTGTGCAAGCCTTCTTCCAGCGCGCTTTTCATCAACGCGTGGTAGGCCGGGTGGTAATGCACCAAGTCCACTCGATTGCCAAACCGATCGTGTGTGTCCAACTCGGGGGGGTATTTGTTGGCCAGGTGTCCCAATTCCAAATAGTCTGCTTTGCCGCAGCGTTCTCCAAAATCCTCAAGCTCAGACAATCCCCAATCGCCGCCCTCGCGCTGCACTGCCTGAACCAGTGCGGTGTCACTGGTGAACAGGTTGTAGCCGTGCAGCTCACTGGCCACGTTGGTGACGTGGTGGGTTTCCCCAATTTTTGCTTGTTGTTGAAGTTCTTTGGCGCTGTTCATGGATGTCTCCAATTCTCAATGCTTACAAATATATAACAAAAATGCATTAAGTGGTAATTATTGAAAAAAGCAACACCACAACACAGGCATGGCGATTGATCCTTGCCTGTGGTAGAACTGAAATACACTGCCTGCCCGGGAGGCCCAGCATGAGCAACACGCACCAAGTTGAGATTGATTTGAACACCTTGATGCTTTTGGTCAATGAGGTGGTGAAAGAGGATCCTCTCGATTACGCCGATTTGGCCGTGGACGAGCACGCCCTGCGCCAAGCGTGTTGCCTGGGCGCGCTCTCCATCTTGCAAGATGCTTCGACTTTCAAAGCCGAAGACCTGATCTACGTCTTGCTCAGCTCGATTGCCAAACTGATCGAAGAAAATGTGCTCCTGCATGCCCAGAACATTGAGCGTGGCGAGAAAGTCCGCAGTGAAATTGTTCGGGACATTTTGAACAGAGCGCGGCGGGGCCCCTACAAGCACTGAAATGCGGCGTTTGCCTCACCACACATACATCGCTTTTGATCGCTCAATAAGCGTGCATTCTTGTTGCACGTTGTAATCACCACCCCCTAAAACGCGGGGTCTACCCTTTTCAATACCGCTTTTTCATTGTTTTCAACCCGAGAATGTAATCAAGGGAATGGTTAACCATTTTCTGGGGGTTGCACAGCGAGAATGCCCCCCACCGCACAAGAGCAAATCAAGCAGCACTGAATCATTTGCCACGGCAGCAGTCGCCATCTCGGGCTTACTCAATCAATTCGAAACAGTGGAAAATCCAATGAAGATCACCTTGAAGAAAATGCTGTTGACTGGCTTCATTGCCAGTGCGCTCATGACGGCTGCAGTGGGCGGCCTGGGGCTGTTCAACATGGGGCAAATCAACAACGCCTCAAAAATCATCTATGAACGTGAGTTTCTGGGAATGTCTTACATCAAAGACGCGGGCATCCATCGTGCCGCCGCCGCCCGAGACTGGCGCACCATGCTGATTGCACAAGATGAAGCGGCGCGCAAAAAGGCCAGGGCTGGTCTGGAGAGCCGCTTTGAAAAGCTCGAAGAAGTGATTGTGAAAGCGGAGCCCTTGTTTGTAACGCCAGAGGGCGTTGCGCTATACAAGGAAATGCGCACAAAACACTTGGATTGGCTGAAGGCCACCCGCGCGATTGCGGACTCGGTGGAGAAGGAGCCCTACCTGGTGCTCAAGCCAGAATTTTTGGCGGTGTGGAAAGCCCAAGGTCAGTTTGCCAAAGAGACCGATGAGCTGTTCGACAAGTTGACGACCATCAAGGACAGCAACGCCGTCGAGAGCGTGAGTTTCATTGAAAATCTGTACACGTCTTCGAAGTGGACCCTCACGGCCTTTGTGTTCTTTGCATTCGCGGTGGGCCTGGGGCTGGGTGTTTTGATCACCCGCAATGTGATGAAAAAGATTGGTGGAGAGCCGACCTATGCGGCTGAGGTTGTGAAGAAAATTGCTGATGGAGACATGACTGTCGACATTCAGCTCGCCAAAGGCGACACCTCCAGTTTGTTGTATGACATGAAACAGATGACCACCAAGTTGGCCCAGGTGGTGACGGAAGTTCGCACCAGTTGTGACAGCCTGGCCACCGCCAGCGAGCAGATCAGTGCCACATCGGGCAATTTGTCCAACGCAACCAGCGAGCAGGCTGCCAGTGTGGAAGAGACCACAGCGTCTGTGGAGCAAATTGGTGCATCCATCACACAGAATTCAGACAACTCCCGCGTGACATCCGACATCTCCACCAAAGCTGCCAGAGACGCAGAAGCTGGAGGCAAGGCCGTTGCCAGCACGGTGGAGGCCATGCGCAGCATTGCAGACAAAGTCATGATCATTGATGACATTGCTTACCAAACCAACCTGCTTGCTTTGAATGCAGCCATTGAAGCAGCCCGCGCTGGCGAACACGGCAAGGGCTTTGCTGTGGTGGCCACTGAGGTGCGCAAGCTGGCGGAGCGCAGCCAGGGGGCTGCACAAGAGATTGGCAAACTGGCTGAAAGCAGCGTGAACGTGGCAGAGCGGGCTGGCGAGTTGTTGAACAAAATCGTGCCAGACATCAAACGCACCAGCGACTTGGTGCAAGAGATCACAGCCGCCAGTGAAGAACAGAAATCCGCTGGCCAACAAATTGGTTTGGCCATGACACAACTCAGTCAAATCACCCAGCAAAACGCCAGTGCGAGCGAAGAGCTGGCCGCCACAGCCGAGGAGATGAATGACCATGCTGCACAGCTCCAAAACTTGGTGGCTTTCTTCAAAACCCATGCGCAGCATATGAGCAAGGTGACACACACGAACACCAAGTCGCGCGCTGTGAAGAGCCACGCAGCACGCCCGCATGCCGACGACGATTTTTCTGAGTTCTGAGCCAACAGGCATCACAGGAGATTGCAATGAATGCATTGCAAAATGAGCGGTGGGCGGTCTTGGCACTGGTGGTGGGCGCAGCTGTGCAAATGGCAGCAGCGGCCATGCTCTACAAAGCGCCCTGGCTGACCATGGTGCTGACTGGACTGGCGTGGACACTGGCTGTGGCTGGGTTTTTGATGCAGCGCGTAATCCACAACAAGGCCATGGATGCAATGCGCATGCATGCGGCCAACGTGTTGGCCGAAGACGAACACCTCCCCCCGGGTGTGGGTGATGCGCTGATGAAGCTTGGCAATGAATGGGCACCCACGCTGTGCACCCAACTGCACACTGCAAACACGCAAATGGAGCAGGGCATTGTTGAACTGACCCATGCGTTTGGATCCATTCATGCCCATTTGAACGAGACCGTGGGTTTGGCTGCGCACGCCGCCACAATCATCGGTCAAACTGGCGGTTCGCAGCAGAGCGTGGTTGGTCAATCTCAACAGGGTTTGGCCAACATGTTGAGCAGCATCCGTGAAGCATTTGCGGACAAAGCCAAACTGATGGACGAGGTCAAAGGGTTTATTGCTTCCACCGATGAGCTGTCCAAAATGGCGGTTGCCGTGGAAGAGCTTGCTGCAAAAACCAACCTCCTGGCCTTGAACGCGGCCATTGAAGCGGCCCGAGCTGGGGAGGAGGGACGTGGCTTTTCTGTGGTGGCCGATGAGGTTCGGAAGCTGTCCAACCAGTCTGCGCACACAGGCCAGCAAATCCGAAAACGCATTGAACAAATCTCCTCCGCAGCCCGACGCGCTGGCGAGGGCGCTGCACGAATGGAACAGTCGGATGTTGCCTTGCTAAGCGAGTCCGACACCACCCTGCGCGAGGTGATTTCACGGTTTGAGGCGGTGACCACACCACTGCAAAGCGCCAGCCAAAGTATCGTGAGGCACACCAAGGCGGTTGGCGATGAACTTAACGCAGCCATGGTGCACTTCCAGTTTCAGGACCGCGTCAGCCAAATCATTGGGCATGTGGACCACAGTTTGAAGCAGTTGGCAGCGCAGATTGAGCATGAGGACAAATTGGATGTGCAGGCCTTGATGAACACCCTAGAGGCTGGTTACACCATGGCTGAAGAGCGTGCCAACCACGCCGGCAAGCAGTCTGCATCAGGCGCGGTGTGTAAGCCATCGGCCGATGAGCTGACATTTTTTTGATTCGGGATTGATTCGGGAGACAAGCAATGAGCAAGACAGTTTTGGTGGTGGATGACTCCACATCCCTGCGCCAGGTGGTTGGCATGACCCTCAAGAGCCAGGGCTTTGAAGTGATCGAGGGATGCGATGGCAAAGATGCCCTGGGCAAACTGGATGGCAGAAAAATCAATTTGATCGTCAGTGATTTGAACATGCCGAACATGGACGGATTGAGTTTTGTGCGCGAGGTTAAAAAACGCGCAGAGTACAAGTTTGTGCCCATCATCATGTTGACCACAGAAACCGACGACAAGCTGAAAGCAGAGGGGCAGGCCGCTGGTCTCAAGGCTTGGATGGTCAAGCCATTCAAACCTGAGCAAATGTTGGCGGCTGTCAATAAATTGCTTGCCTGATTAAACCAGACAAGTTTGGGAGGAATTCAAATGCAGGACTTGGCAATCCAACAATCCACCACCTTGGTTCTACACGCCTTGAACATTGTTGAAGCCGCACACAACCTTGACCGAATCAACCATGCCCTGCGCGAGCAAATGCATGTGTTGATCGATTTGTCACAGTGTGAGGATGTGGACACAGCGGGCTTGCAAATGCTTGCAGCCATTCGTCTGGATCCTGCTGTATGCGAGAAAATCCAGTGGAGTTCACCAAGCCCGGCCTTTGTTGAGAAAGCCAATCGCCTGGGGTTGGCAACGCTGCTGCTGGCAACCAACGGGTGTAAGCAATGAGCACAGAATTTGATTTGGAGTCCATCAAGGCGGTCTTTTTCACCGAAGCCTATCAATTGTTGGCCGACGTGGAGAACTACATCCTGCAGCTGGAAAAAGAGCCCGGTGATTTGGAAGTGCTCAATGCCGCTTTCCGCGCGATTCACACCATCAAAGGCAGCGCGGGTGTGTTTGGCTTCACAAACATCACCCATTTTGTGCATGATCTGGAAACGGTCATGGACCGTGTTCGTAACCAAGAGCTGCTTTTCAACACCGCATTGGGCAACCTGGTGCTCTCGAGTGCAGACCACATTCAAGCTCTTGTGCAAGGTCTTGAACAAGGTGGCGCAGACTCGCCCGATGCGCAGACCATGGTGCATCAGGCAGAGTTGACGCGTGCATTGCAAGCGCACCTCGGTGGCGCCGCTGCAATTGCAAAAAACGCCACGCAAAGCTGGCGCATATCCCTGGAGTTGGCAAAAGACACCTTGCGGGATGGGTTTGACCCCGCTTCAACCTTTGCCTACCTGGCCAGCATGGGCGATTTTAAGTTCATCGAGCCACGTCTGGCTGGTGTACCGCCTTGGCATGCCCTGGATCCAGAGTCTTGCTACCTCGGTTTTGATGCAGAGTTTGTGAGCGATCGCCCGCATGCAGACATCATGGATGCCTTTGAGTTTTTAAGCAGCGAGAGCAAAGTCGATGTGAAGGCAAAGGAAGCGTCATCCCCAGTGCCTTCCATCCCGAAGCCGGCGAGTGTCACCCCAGCGCCATCGAAGGTCGCCAACGCCAAAGCCGCCAATTCGACCATCCGAGTCTCGTCTGAGAAGTTGGATGCGCTGATTAACCTGGTTGGCGAACTGGTGATTGCCAATGCTGGCACTGTGGAGCAAGCGCGCAAAAATGGCAGTTTTGCATTGCAGGAAGCAACCCATGCAGTGGGTGCACTGATTGAAGAGATACGTGACGGAGCCCTGGGGCTGCGGATGGTGGAAATTGGAGAGTGTTTCCAGCGATTCCAGCGCGTTGTGCGTGACACCGCGCAATCCTTGGGCAAAGAAGTGGATTTGGTCATCCACGGGGAAGACACCGAGCTGGATAAATCTGTGGTTGAAAAGATCAGTGACCCGTTGATGCATTTGGTTCGCAATGCCATGGACCATGGTTTAGAAACACCCCAAGAACGTGCACAGGCCGGCAAGACCGGGCGTGCAACACTCACCCTCAATGCCTATCACGATGGTGGACACATCGTGATAGAAGTCAAAGACAACGGACGTGGCTTGGTTCGAGAGAAGATCCGCAACAAAGCCATTGAAAAAGGCATTGTGCAGCCTGAGCAAACTTTGTCGGACTCTGAAATCAATATGTTGATATTTGCCCCGGGGTTTTCGACCGCCGCACAAATCACCGACATTTCCGGGCGTGGCGTGGGCATGGATGTGGTGAAAAAAAACATCGAATCCTTGCGTGGAACGGTCAATGTGAACAGCCGCGAAGGCGAGGGCACCACTTTCGAAATTCGCTTGCCTTTGACCCTGGCCATCATCGATGGCTTCCAGATCGCGGTGGGCCAGGGGGTGTACGTGATCCCATTGGCTTATGTGCGGGAGTGCATCGAACTTCCGAGCGCTGCAAAACAGAATGACGGCATGGATTTGCATTTTGATCTGCGCGGTGAGTTTTTGCCTTGCATCCGCTTGCGCAAGGTGTTTGGTGTACAGGCGGACCATCCCGCGCGGGAAAATGTGATCGTGGTGAGCCACGGTGGATTGAAAGTCGGCATTGTTGCGGATCGTCTTCTTGGTGAATCGCAGACAGTCATCAAGCCGCTCGGGGACTTGTTTGAAGGCAACCCTGCGGTGAGTGGTGGAACCATTCTCGGCAACGGCGATGTTGCCCTGATTGTCGACATTCCAAAATTGATTGGCGAGGTGGGCAAAACCATTTCTCGCAGTTACATGGACAACGCCCAGTGCGGCGAAAGGATTGAATCATGAGCAATGCGCAGGACATCCGGCAGTACCTCACCTTTGAAGTCAAGCAACAGCGTTTGGGTGTTGAGATTTTGAAAGTCAAAGAAATCATTGAGCATGGCAGCATCACCTTGGTGCCCATGATGCAAGCCTGCATCAGTGGTGTGATCAATTTGCGCGGCTCGGTGGTGCCAGTCATTGATTTGTCATCCAGGTTTGGTCAGGGGCAAACATCCGTCCACCGGCGCACATGCATTGTGGTGATTGAATCTCAAGCACTTGCGGGCTCACACGTGATTGGTTTCATGGTGGATGCGGTCAATGCAGTGGTGGATGTGGCCAACGTCGACGTCAATCCTCCACCGCAGTTTGGGGCGGGGATCAACACCGATTTCTTAAAAGGCGTCGGCAAAGTGGCGGGGGAGTTTGTTTTGCTATTGAATGTCGAGCGTTTAATGGACTTTTCGATCGACAATCCAACACACACCGAAGGCCAGCCATTCGTCGAGACTGTTTGATTGCGCTGGCGCCTCAGTGGCCCATCGCCTTGCCCACCATCAGCGCAGCCACGCCGAGGCACACCAAACCAAATGACCATTTCAAATAATGGATTGGCATTCTTCCGCTCAGGGCTCGGCCGGTCAGCATGCCCGCCATTGCGCCGGTCGAGAACACGAATGCCAACTGCATATCAAACGCGCCACCGCTTGCGCTGTTGATCACACCAAATGTTGACACAATCGCAATCACTGCCAATGAGGTCACGGTGACCGATTGAAGCGTGAGGTCGGTGAATCGCTGCAGCGCCGGCACAAGCACAAATCCCCCGCCAACACCCAGCAGGCCAGACATGAAACCCGCCAGCGCACCCGAGCCCGCCAAAGCACGGGCACATGGCCAGGTCCACACAAATCGCCCGGTCTTGGGGTTGCGCACGCAGGGGCAAGTGCTTTTGATGTCCTCTTGCGGCGTATCGATTTCGACCAAGCCTTGCGTGGGGCGATAGCGGAAAGCGTTGTACGCAACCCAAATCAGAACCACTGCGAACAAGGCACTCAAGACGCGTGTGTCCGTCAGGCTGGCTGCCCACAACCCAACCGGCGAGGCCAACAGCCCGACCGTCCCCATGAGTGCCGCCGCCTTGTATCGCACCTCGCCTGCCTTCAAACCCAGTGCGGCACCCAACACAGCAGCCAAACCCACCGCCAGCAAGCCAATGGGCGCTGCCGATTGCACGCTCATGCCCAGGGCATACACCAACAAAGGCACCGCCAATACGCCGCCACCCGCACCAGTCAGCCCCATGACGGCACCAATGGCAAGCCCCAAGACCGCAGGCAGCAAGGCGTTTGGGTCTAGTGGCATGGCGTGGCCTGCAAGCACTTGGTCTTGCAATCAAAGCGAAGCAATGGCGGGCTGGTGACTTTCATGCGAGGGTTTGTTGTTATATGAGTGCGTAATCATATATAAAAATATAAAATGTGGCGAGCGTGTACTCAAATACTGGGCAGGAGAGGTCATGATTTTTCGGCAATTGTTTGAACCCGTCTCAAGCACCTACACCTATGTGCTTGGCTGTGAGCACACAAAACAGGCGATGTTGGTTGACCCGGTGATTTCGGCCGTTGATCGCGACCTGCAGGTGCTTGGCGAGTTGGGTCTAACGCTGGCCTACACATTGGACACACACATTCATGCCGACCACATCACCTCTGCATTGACACTGAAGCGGAAGGTGGGCAGTAAAATCGCTGCGCCTGCATTTGATCGTTTGCCTTGCACCGATGTGCCCGTGGAGGAGGGGCGTGCAATTGTGCTTGGGTCGATTGCGATTGAACCCCTGCACACCCCGGGCCACACCGATGGACACTTTGCCTACGCGCTCGGGGATCGCGTGCTCACAGGGGATGCCTTGTTGATCGATGGGTGTGGCCGCACCGATTTTCAGAATGGCAGTGCGGAGGACCTCTACCACAGCGTCAACAACAAGCTATTCACCTTGGCAGATGATGTGCTTGTTTACCCCGGCCATGATTATCAACATCGACGCGTTTCCTCAATCGGGCAGGAGAAGGCCCGCAACCCGCGTTTGGCCGTGGGCAAATCCCTGTCGGACTTTAAAACCATCATGGAGAACCTGCGTTTGCCATACCCCAAATTCATTGACCACGCAGTGCCTGGTAACCGCGCCTGTGGTGTGTGCCCAAGCCACTTGCCCGAGGAGATGCTTGCCTATTGCCGCCAAATGACCGAAACCCCGCAGGGTTAAGCGCGCAAGTCCATGCCCTGCGTGCGGAAAGGGTTATGCTTTGGGTGTTGCGAATTAATTAGAGAAAACCATGTTATTGAATCATGAGTCCAGCCAATTGGTGTTGGTGGATTATCAAGAAAAACTGTTGCCCGCCATTTCAGATGGCCATGCTGTGCTGAAAAATGCGACGATTCTCGCCTCTTTGGCCAAAAAAATGCGCGTGCCTGTTTACGGCACAGAGCACATGCCTGACAAAATCGGTCCATTTGATCCGCAATTGAGGTCCTTTTGCAAAGCAACCATGCGCAAAAGTCAATTCAGCGCATGTCCTGAAGGTTTGATCGATTTATTAACTCAAAAAGGCCCAGCCGGAAATGCCCGAAGCCTTCCCAAGCATTTGCAAAAACCCACCGAGCAAAATGAACGCGCGAGCATTGTGATTGCGGGTGTAGAGGCCCATGTGTGCCTGTTGCAAACCGCCTTGGATCTGCTGGACCAAGAGATGGAAGTGTGGGTGGTGACTGATGCTTGCGGATCCAGAACCGAGCGAAATCGAGACGCCGCATTTGATCGCCTCGCGGGCAATGGCGCGGAGTTGGTAAGCACCGAAATGGTTGTTTTTGAATGGCTGGAAGGCGCAGAAAATGAACATTTTAAATATGCGCTCGATTTGATTAAATAATTGAGACTGTTTTGTATATAATCGAGCGGTCTTTAATAAAAAATATTTAATCCAATGAAAAAAATCAATTTGTCAGCTTTAAGTTCAGCCGAGCTTCAACAACTCAAATCCGATATTGAAAAAGAACTGTCCGACAGAAGTTCTAAATTGCAAGCCATTGAAGAAGTTAAAAAATTGGCAGCTTCCAAAGGCTTGAAACTGGAAGAACTGTTGGCAGAACTGGGCGGTGGTCTGGTTAAATCCAAAGGCAAGCGTGAATTGGGTCCAGCCCCCGTGCGCTTTCGCCACCCCAAAGATGCAAGCCTCACATGGTCGGGCCGTGGCAAACGACCCAATTGGATGAAAGACGCCATGGCGGCGGGGTTCACGGAAGACCAGATGAAGGTTTGAGTGGGCAAGCCGTTCGGCAGTGCCCTTGGTGTTTTTCTTGCGCTTTGAAGCACACCGGGGCCCATGCACCAAGGCGTGTGCCAATCTGTATTTCCTTCCCTGAGCCTGGCCACGCGTGTGGCTGGTGCGTCTTTGAAGACCCGTGGTGCGTCTTCATAGACCCGTGGTGTGAGCCGGTTGGCCTTGGATCAGCCCGTGTGTCCCTTCTTGCCCCTGGCTGTGGGTCAAACCGGGCGGGCTGCCCTGAATCGGCCAGCCAGGCATCACACCGCGGGTCTTGCGCCGCACCGGGCCCAGGCCGGTGCAGAGGGCTTGGTGCGAGCATCGAGAAAACCTGCCCTTGCGTGCCGCAAAGGACCAGTGCCGGTCAACCGACAGGTTGCCGGCAGGGGCCGAGCCCGACCGCGCAGTTTTGTCGGGGCGGACCCAGGCTCCTTCAGGCCCAGCAAGGGAGACACAGGTTTTCAGCGAGAAACAAGCCTCTGCTCGGCCTCGGGCCAGAAAGGTAACTCTCTCGGCCTGTGGCCATGGATGTAGCTCAGCCTCAAGCCAGACATCCAATCACATCAACCGGGTGTGGGCATGCACCCCTTCCGCCTGATGAATCTGCTCCAAGCGCAGTGCGGCATGCAGGCCGCGGGTGTGGGTTTTGTCGGCACGGTCGTACGCTCGGAAAGATGTTTCTTGGTAGGAGTCTGGGCAGTCGAGTTTGGTTTGAATTAGCGCTTGCAGTTTTTCTGCCAGCAATTGCCGCGCTGGGTTGCCATGTGCGCTGTGCAGCGCGATCAAACTGTGCAAAGCGTCAATTTCTTGGGCGACGGTTTGCCGCAGTTCGCAACGCGCAGCAAAGCTGTGTTGCGGCATCAAGCGTTCGCTTGCTTGTTGCAGAAAGGCGAGAATCTCGGCTTTGGCGGACTCGACGGATGTGTTGCTTTGCATGGCTTTGGAGATGGACCATTCAGGCAAGCGTGACATGATTGCTTTGCGGAAATCATCAAACGATTGATACTCCACTTCGTAGTAAGACAAGGGCGAGATTTTCCCTTCCACATACACCACGTCGCGTTTCACATGGCGGCCAGCGGTGGCAATTTCTACACTTCCGCCCAAGCCATCGATGGTGAGCATGTTCAGCCGAAACGGATCCGACAGTCCTTCAAATCGCGCTTCCAGTCGCCCCTCCACGCCAATGTTCAAGCGCCGACCCAGCAGATGGCGATTGACCTGAATGGCGCCACCACAATCCTTGTGATGACGTGTGACCTTTGCATGCAAGTTGGCGCCCAGTTCACCGTGCGCGGCCAGCTTGGCCACGCCCAGGTTGATCCCAGCGTTGATCTCCAAATTTGCACCGTGCGTGCGCTTGTATTCGCCAGCGCGCTCAATGGTATTGACGCTCAGTGTCGGGTGGCGTTGCAGCAAGGTTTTAAGCAAGCTCCCGTCTTGTTTCGAATTCGGGGCAAGGATGATCAAGTCATTTAACATGGCTTTGAATTGTTGACGCAGGTGCTGTTCCTTGCCCCTTTCTCTGGGCATGCGCAGCACGATCCCGCTGTCTTCGCGTTGGTCGGTGCACAGGGCTTTGATGGACCCTCCGACGGTGATTTCCAGGGGGCCTATCCCAGGACCCACTGCCACGCCCGCCCCCAGTTGTGTTTGGACGCCGCGCGATGAAAAGATGGTCATTTCAAGATTGTAAGGCGGCATGGCAATGTCCAGGCCTGCCAGGCGGAGCTTCATCCATCGAAGATCCAGTTTGAACCTCGCCAACAACCCGAGAAATACACTGGTCAGTGTGCTGCTTATCCCTTTCGTGCCAAGCCCTGCCACACCGCCCGACAAGATCCTTAAGCGCGACGCTCCCTGAATGTGGTCGATGAGGTGGTTGAGGTGCTCGGCAATTTGTGAGGGCAGGGCTCGCTTGGCAATCTTGGCTCGGCGAGACAAGCGGCCATCCTTCCAATCGCCCAAGTCTGCGCCCATCAATCCAAGCCGCAGGGAGCGAAAAGGATTTTTGTGCCAAAGCGGCAGCAATCTGTGATGCCAGGCTTGCTGGTGATTGCGCCTTAGCCACACCCCCAATTTGCACAGCCTCGCATCAATGGCCATGAATGCGCTGCCAGGCTCGGTGCTGCGCAGGCCGTTGCGAAACGCATTGAAAGCCCATGCTGTGTGCGCAGCCTCTGCGCTTTGCCCAGCAACTTGCGCCAAGCCATGCGCGACGGCGTCCACGCAAATTGCATTGGTCGGCCCCACCCAGTCTGAGCCCTGCATTCGCAATTCAAGCAAGGCCGTTGCCATGTGTTGAAGGTGTGGCATGTGCGTGCTTGGGATTGGACTGCCAAGGTTTATGCATTTCAAAAGATCTGGCGCGTTGCACATCGAAAGCAAACGCAACATCACATTCCAAGCTGGTACCTCCATGCTCACAAGTTTGCGCAGGCGGGCGGTTGGGTTGGATGTGCTCGCATGGATTGACTGCACAAAGCGCACAAGGTTGAAGTCTCGGACGGCTTTGCGTATCACATCGACGGGGATGCCCGATGCCAGGCTTTCATCCTGGAGTGCCGTGTCAATCGTCAATTGGCAAAGCTCGGTGGCGATGCTCGGCCCAGGCGCGGGGCTGGTGGGGTCTGCAAAGGTTCTTGCCAGTGCAAGGTGATCCCTGCCCTTTGGGGCAAAGGGGGGCTCCATGTTGGTTTGTACCTTGTTGGTTTGTAAATTGCGGTTCTGCCACAAGGATCCTCCGGCCACCGTTCCTTGCTTGCTCTGCCAAAAGTCTGCAAGGCTGCTGCGTGTGATGCCCCATTTGAGAGGGCCGGTTACTTGAACAAGTCCGGTCTTGTTCAGCCGTTGAGCGAGCTGAAAATGAAAGGGGGCGGTGGGCGCGACTTTGGTGTTCATGGGCATGCAGGGCCAATGTGATTGCGAGTCACGCAGCATAGTTTTGACGGCAAAGCGGTGAGAAAGAAGTATTTCATCTATGCATATAAAGCCCAAATCGCATAAGCAAAGAAGATTTCCTTCGTTCACTTTGCAAGCGGGCTTTCATACCATCACTCGGTCAATTCAAATTGTTAAAGGTCAAATCATGTTTTACAAACGAGTTCTGTCGTCTATTCTGTCCGCAGGTGCTTTGCTGGCTTTCACAGCCTCTCAGCCTGCACTGGCCAATGTTGAACTGCTCAATGTGTCTTATGACCCCACCCGCGAGCTGTACCAAGAGTACAACCCTGCGTTTGCCAAGTATTGGAAAGAGAAAACCGGTGAAACAGTGACCATCAAACAAAGCCATGGCGGATCTGGCAAGCAGGCTCGCTCGGTGATTGATGGTTTGCAAGCGGACGTGGTGACCTTGGCCTTGGCCTACGACATTGACGCCATCGCTGAAAACGGTGGGCGAGTGCCCGCCGATTGGCAAAAAAAATTGTCCAACAACAGCGCACCCTACACATCCACCATTGTGTTTTTGGTTCGCAAGGGCAATCCCAAAAAAATCAAGGATTGGGATGATTTGGTAAAGCCCGGCGTGCAGGTGATTACACCCAACCCCAAAACCTCGGGCGGTGCTCGCTGGAACTACCTGGCTGCATGGGGCTATGCGCTTAAAAAGCCGGGCGGCAATGAGGCCAAGGCCAAGGAGTTTGTGAGCAAGCTCTACAAAAACGTGCCAGTGCTTGATTCGGGCGCCCGTGGTTCTACCAACACCTTTGTTCAGCGAAACATCGGCGATGTATTTATCTCTTGGGAAAACGAAGCTTTCTTGGCGATCAATGAGTTGGGCAAAGACAAGTTCGAAATTGTGGTGCCATCGGTGTCAATCTTGGCAGAGCCGCCCGTGGCGGTGGTGAAAAGCAACACCGACAAAAAAGGCACAACCCAGGTCGCGCAGGCTTATCTGGATTATTTGTATTCCCCCGTTGGGCAGCAAATCGCGGCATCCAATTACTACCGCCCTTCCAAGCCTGAGCTTGTGCCAAACAAAGCAGATTTGAATCGCTTTCCAAACGTGAAGTTGTTTAACATTGATGAGGTGTTTGGCGGGTGGAACAAGGCCCAAAAAACCCACTTTGATGATGGTGGGGTGTTTGATCAGATTTTCAAGCGTTGATTGGCCTGGGGTATTTGAAAAATGCAATTGCCCACCTGCATCACCGTGCCCGGTTTAAATGGCAGTGGCCCAGACCACTGGCAAACCTGGGCAGAGAATCAAATTCCAAACTGCCGCAGGGTGAAGGGAATTGATTTCAACAAGCCAGTGATTGCAGCGTGGGCGGATGCCATTCGCAAAGACATTCGCAGTGAGGCAGGCAGCGTGATTTTGATTGCACACAGCTTTGGCTGCTTGGCCAGTGTGCTTGCCGTGGCCAACAATGACATCAAGGTGGCTGGCTTAATCCTCGTGGCACCTGCATCTCCTCAGCGTTTCAATGCAGCCGGTTTGGTTCAAGGGGGTGACCTTCATTTGACAGGCAGTTTGATGAACGCCATGCCCACCAAGCCCTTGGGCGTGCCCGGACTGCTGATTGCCAGTACCAACGATCCATGGATGAAAATCACCCAGGCTCGTTATTGGGCCGATCAATGGGGTTTTTGCTTTAGCGGTCTGCGAAATGCTGGTCACATCAACGTGGACTCTGGGTTTGGTCAGTGGCCTGCGTTGCAGCATCTTGTGCGTCGCATGCGTGAGGATTGTTGTGGTTTGCCGCTGGGCACCATTCATATCCAAAATGAGGTGAGTACCCAGCGTTTTGATGCATTGACCAAAATGCGTTGGCTCACCAGGAATACACTGAACGCACTCTGAGCACGGTGTACATAAGTTTTTCTTATATCGATCCAATTTTTTAATCGTTCAGTATCTAAGGCCCCTGCAATAGACTGCTGGCTTCGATTTCATTTTGAATCAGCAAAGGTTTACTGTGGCCTCCCTTTCTTCCACCAAGCGTGTTTTGCCAGGTTTTCATCTCACCCTGGGCTACGCCATCACTTATTTGTGTCTGCTGATCCTCATTCCCTTGTCTGCGGTGTTCATCAAAACCTTTGAGCTCAGCTTTGCGGACTTCTGGACCACCGTGACCGACCCGCGCGTGGTGGCCACCTACCGCGTGTCGTTCGGCATCTCATTGCTTGCGGCTGCCATCAATGCGGTGTTTGGTTTGCTGTTGGCGTGGATTCTGGTGCGTTACACATTCCCGGGCCGCAAAATTGTGGATGCCTTGGTGGATCTGCCTTTCGCATTGCCCACGGCGGTTGCTGGCATTGCGCTCACGGCCTTGTACGCTGGCAACGGCTGGGTGGGGCAGTATTTGGAGCCACTGGGCTTGAAAGTGGCTTTTGCACCCCCAGGAATTTTGGTGGCCTTGGTGTTTATCGGTTTGCCTTTTGTGGTGCGCACGGTGCAACCGGTGCTTGAAGACATGGAAAGTGAGCTGGAGGAGGCCGCCAGCAGCTTGGGTGCCAACCGCTGGCAAACGTTTTTTCATGTGATTTTGCCCATTGTGTTTCCTGCTTTGCTCACTGGATTTGCCTTGGCCTTTGCGCGTGCGGTGGGTGAATACGGTTCGGTGATTTTTATTGCAGGCAACATCCCGTATGTGTCAGAAATCACGCCCTTGATGATCATCACCAAGCTGGAGCAATACGACTACACCGGTGCCACCGCGATTGCATCGGTGATGTTGATCATTTCATTCATCCTTTTGCTGGCCATCAACGGCCTGCAAGCCTGGACCGCCAAACGCACAGGGAGAACACAATAATGGCTGGCGCAGTTGCATTGCATATTCACACCTCGCGCGC
>DASUDK010000081.1:0-10441 GCA_036275655.1 Limnobacter sp.
AACTTGCCGCTGGTGATGTCCACCTGTCCACCGCCGAAGTTCACGGCGTACACCCCGTCTTTCACGCTGGCGATGATCTCTTCGGGGGATTTGTCGCCATTGAGCATGTAGGTGTTGGTCATGCGTGGCATGGGCAGGTGGGCGAAGCTCTCACGCCTGCCGTTGCCAGTCACAGGCATTTTCATCAATCGGGCGTTGGTGATGTCTTGGATATAGCCCTTCAAAATGCCATCTTCGATGAGGGTCGTGCACTCGGTTTTGTTGCCTTCGTCGTCGATGTTCAGCGAACCACGGCGGTTGGCCAGGGTGCCGTCGTCCACAATGGTCACCCCTTTGGAGGCAACCCGTTGGCCAATCATGCCCGAGAAAGCACTGCTGCCTTTGCGATTAAAATCGCCCTCCAAGCCATGGCCAATGGCCTCGTGCAACAAAATTCCAGGCCAACCCGACCCCAACACCACCGTTTGAAGGCCGGCGGGCGCGGGTTTGGCTTCCAGGTTGATGAGCGCTTGGTCCACCGCGGTGTGGGCATGGTGCATCAAAAACGCGTCGGTGAATTGGGCAAAGTCATAGCGCCCGCCTGCGCCAGAAGAGCCAGTTTCGCGGCGACCTTTTTGTTCAACCACCACGCTCACATTGATCCGCACCAAGGGACGCACATCTGCGGCCAGCACGCCGTCGCTGCGGGCCACCAGCACCACATCGTAGGCACCCACAATGTTGGCCATCACTTGTTTCACGCGTTTGTCGCGCTTGCGGGCATACTGCTCCAGGCGCTTGAGCAAGGCCACTTTTTCGGTGCTGTTCAGCGTCGGGATGGGGTTCATGGGGCTGTACAGGGCGCGCGCCTGGGCGTCTGAAAACCCCTTGCCTGTCTTGAGATTGCGGTTGGCGGATTTGCCGAGGCTGGCAATTTCTCGCACCGATTTGGCGGCCGCCAAAATCGGCTTGAATGCGATGTCGTCGGAATAGGCGAATGCGGTTTTCTCGCCACTCACAGCGCGCACGCCCACCCCTTGTTCAATGTTGTAGCTGCCAGACTTCACCAGCCCTTCGTCCAAAGACCATCCCTCCACGCAACCGTACTGAAAATACAAGTCGGCAAAGTCCACCTTGTGGGAAAAGATTTCGGCGAAGGCTTTGTGAACATGCTGCTCATCAATGCCATAGGGCGTCCAAAGAAGATTTTGGGCAATGGCCAGGTTGGAGATGGCGGGGTCGACTGCTTTCATGGGGTTTCCTCGATGTTGCGCTCACAGCACCCGGTGGGTCAGTGCAGGCAAACTGTTTCGTACGTCAACTATCTTAGCAGGGTCGAGCAGGCCCATCACCACCCCTTCGCCCTCTTCTAGCATCTGCTCCACCTCGCCCCAGGGATTGACCACCATGGAATGGCCCCAGGTGCGTCGGCCGTTGGGGTGCACGCCACCTTGCCCGCAGGCAAGCACATAACACTGGTTTTCAATGGCACGGGCCCGCATCAACACCTCCCAATGGGCCTTGCCCGTGGTGTGGGTGAAAGCAGCCGGCATCACAATCAGATCCACAGGCCCCATGGCACGGTACAACTCGGGGAACCGCAGGTCGTAGCACACCGACAAGCCCACTTTAAAACCACCGCAATCTGCCACCACCGGCATGCGGCCCGCCAGCAAAACACGCCCCTCGTCATAGCGCTCTGCCCCTTTGGCAAAGCAAAACAGATGCACCTTGTCGTAGCGGGCTGTGCATTCACCATCGGGGTTGAACACCAGGCTGCTGTTGTACACCCGGTCTGGCTCAACGCTTTTGAGTGGAATGGTGCCCGCCACCAGGTACATGCCCAATTCTCGCGCTTGCTCTGCCAAAAAGGTTTGCAAAGGCCCCTCGCCATACACTTCAGCAATCTGCAGTTTGTCGGTGTCTTGCCGGCCCATCAGGCAAAAATATTCCGGCAACAGCACCAACTGGGCGCCCAGTTGCGCGGCCTGCTGCAAAAGTCGTCGGGCCGTGCGCAGGTTTTCATCCACGGTGGGAGAGGAAATCATTTGCAGGGCTGCAATCTTCATGGCTTGATGCGTCATCGGGTTGCACTCTCAATTGGGAGATGATTCAGTGGTCGACCTGCGCACACGCTCAATCACAGGCGCCACCCATGGCCCGCTCACCTTGTATTGGAAAGAGAAGATTTTGGACAGCGGGTCTTTAAGCACAAAATCGGCGAACAGGGAGGCAATGCCCACGGCGGGGTTGGCCGCCAACAAAGAATAGATCAGGGAGCCGCCTGTGGCATTGAGGTCGGGCAAGACCACCACATTGAGGTTTTGAGTCTCGGACTCCAGGTCGAGCGAGCCGTCCATCAACACCGTGGCGCTGGGGCCAGTCATTTTGAAATTTTTGGTGCTGGCCACGCCTTGGTTGAGCGCCACATCGGCCTCCATCACATCGTAGGCAAATCCATCCGAGAAAATGTCTTTGAAATCCAGCGTGAAGCGCCGCGGTATGGCCTGCAGGGAAAGCACACCCAATAATTTTGCAACACCCGGGTCGGCCTTTAAAAACTGCCCTTTGCGGCTGGTGAGTTTGAATTGCCCACCCAAGGTGCCGTAGTCCAGGTTGGTGGGCGCGTCGTCCCAACGCAGGCGCCCCACCAGTTCGCCCTCACCACCTTGAAACACACCGTCCATGCCCAAGCGTTTGAGCAAGCCACCAGCGTTTTTTACCGATTGATTCACCTCGATGTCGGTGCGCTGGTTTTTGAGGCTGACACCATACTGCCAAAGGCCCTTGGCACGGGTCACCGACTCGGGATTTTCAATCACAAGCTCCTCCAGACGCCACTCGCGAGGGCGCTGACCCAAGGTTGCGCGCACCTGCTCATCCCGGGTTTGATTCACGGCCACCAGCTTCAAGCGCCCCAAGGGCAAGTCGTTGAGCGTGAAGTTGTCCACCGCGATGTCCAAAGCGGGAATGCTGGAGACCGGCTCTTCAACCAAATCACGCACCTCACCATCCAATGTCTTGGGAATGGTGAGCGTTTTAAATCGCGCCAAAATGGCACCGTCTGGTCTTTGGGCGTCAGCCACCCAAGACAGGTAGCCCTCCACGCCACGCGCCTTGAGGTCGAACTGCCAGCGCTTCTCGATGGTGCGGGCCACCACATTGACCCCTTCGAACTGTTTCTTTCCAAAACTCACCTTGTCAGCGCGAATGGCCACGCGCGCCTTGACGGCGGCTTGGCTCTCGCCATCCAGCAGGTCGTCCATGAGGCCTTTGCCAGACGGGGCTTTGCCACTGGATGAGGCGCCCCCCGCCAACTGGTCCCACACACCCTTCCAGTCATCCAGGTTCAACGTGGGCAAACGCACATCGCCTTGCACACCCGCGGTGTTGGGCCCCAGTGGTGCCCCCACGGCAAACTGCAGCGACTCCATCGCAGATTGCTGGCCGTCCCATGCGCTGAAAGCACGAAGTTGCGCCAGTGGTTTGCTTTCTTGTCCCAGGTTGACCACCCAACGATCGCCTTGCTCGCTGGGCGTTTGCTGAAGACTGAACGGAAGGGCAAGGTCACGCTCCTTGCGGAACGGGGCAGGCAACTTGACCTCCAGCCCTTGAAGCTGGCTGTCCACCTGAATGTTGACACCCGCGTTGCGAGTACTCACCACCACGCTGTAGGGTGTGGCCCCGGCCAAATAAGGCGCGGCCGATGGATTGAGGTAATCTGCCAACCCTTGCGCGCGGGCAAGGCCATTGGCACGAATTTCCATGCGCCCGGCTGCGTCGGTGCTGCCTTTGATTTGCACCAGTCCGCCCAGGGCTTGGCCCTGCAAACCTTCAATGAACAGGCCTTTGTTGGAGAACTGGATTCGCCCATCCACATTGCCGACCCGCGGCATGCCCCGAACAATCCGAATGGCGTTGCCCTTTAAAACGAGGTCCCCTTCCACCTGTGTGTTGTCTGGTGCGTTGATTGGAATATTGAGTTTCAAATCCAGCTGCGCATTGCCTTCCACCTCGGCGGCCACCAGCGCCTCGTTCAAAATTTCACGGACCGGGCTTTGATTAACAAAACCGACCATGTTTTTGAGGGCACCGCGCCCCTGCCCGGTGATGTTAAGCACAGGCTCCCACGCATCCAGGTTGTCGATGCGCGCCTCCACGTCCACCAGCGGCACCCCCTGCGTTTCAGCGGTTTTGGCCAGAATGTGCATGCGCTTGCCCTCAAAAAGCGCCGAACCGTTGACTTTGCTGATGACGGGCCAGCCAGGTGCGTAAGTCAATTCCCCTTGCTCAAAAGGCACCATGATTTTGAACAAGCCTTTGGAGCCAGCTTTGTCAAATGGAAACTCTTCCAAGGCCCCACGCAGCTCAAACACACCATCTTTGGCTTGGCCACCTTTGAGATTTTCACGCAACCATGTTCGAGCGCTCTGCCCCACCACCAGGGGCAGGTAACGCGGCACAGACGCCACATTCGCATGCAACAACTTGCCTTTCAGGTCCACAGCGTCTGCGGCGTGGGGATGGAACACATACTGCCCCTGCACCTGGGCCTGCAGATCGGGGGTGCTGACGGTCAACTCATCAATCGCAAAATCAACGGGGGTGTCTTGCCCAAACAAGTTGCGCCACGCGCCACGCCCGTTCAAGTCAGTGAGACTCAAACGCTCACTCTCAAACACTTCGGGCAAGGCCAAATCCGTGTTTTGCCCCTGCAAGGTCCACTGGCCCTCGCGATTGTCACCACGAATGTGTCCACTCAGGTTGGTAAAACCTGTCACCTTTTGCTCGCCACCCGCTGGCAGCGCGGCAGGGCGATACAACACCGTGAGACCCGAAAAATTGATGTTTGAATTGAACTGCAAAGCCTCCAGCGCCTGCGCTTGATTGGGCCGCACCCAACGCAATTGCACATCGCTCAACAGGCCTGCCAACTCGTATTGCCGGAGCTCTTGAACGCGCTCTGACAAACCCAAATGAGGCGCCAGTTCAAGCGCAACAGCCTTGGTTTGTGCAGCATCCAGATTTTGAAGCCGCACAGCCCAAGCCTCGCCATCGCCCTGAGGTTTGCGTTCGAGCATCACAGTGGATGGCCCAAATCGCTGCTCGCCAGTGAGTTGCCCGGTGAGCTGCTTGAGTGCAATGCTGCTGGGTGCAAACAAAGCATGCTCACCGGCCAACTCCACCAATGCACTGGTGTTGGTGATGTCAAAGGGAGGGGCATCCACATCGGGGTTTGCAAACCGCAACCGGGCCACTCGCGCGTCCAGCAAGGTGCGCTGCACTTTGCCTTGGTCAAAGTCCACCCACAATCGGCCCTGCGGCTGGGTCAAATCCACATCCAGGCCGAGTGTTTTGAACACCGACTCCAGGGGGGCTGGCTGATCAACCACAGCGTCCATGTGGATGGTGCCTTTCCATCGTTTCCAGTCGCCCGAATGGCCAACAATCAAGGGGCTCTTGAAGTCGACCACCGCGGTCACCGGCGTGCTTGCCAATTCTGGCAACTCAAACACCAAGCCAGCCTCATGCCTGCCGAATTGGTTTTGAAGCAAAAACTCCGCTTTGTGGGCAATTGCGTTGGGCAACTGCCCCATGTCATCGCGCCAGCGAACCTGACCGTTTTTGAGCAACACACGGCCTTGGGCCAACAACCAATCCAGGCCCGGGTTGCCTTCTTCCCCAGTGGTTTCTATCGGCATCCCCGCCACATGAAAGACCCCGGCCACATCTCGATGGATGAGCAAATCCGGGTTTTCAACTTCCAGGTTCTTCAAGCGAGGCCGAAAGGTGAGCAAACTCAACAGCGACCAATCCATCCGCAGACCACTGGCCGACAATCCAATTTCACCCTGGGGCGTGCGCAGGGCCACCTGCCGCACCACCACTTGGGGACCCAAGCCAGTCCACTGCGCCTGCAAAGCACCCAATTGAATGGGCAAGCCAGTTTGCTGCTGCAAAAAAGACTGGAGCTCGGGCCGGTATCGGTCAATCTGTGGCAAAGCCCACCACTTCAGTCCGATCAACGCCAAACACAAGGGCACATACACCGCCACCGCCAGCCAAAACACAAAGCGACCCAGGCGGCGTGGCCACTGGGCCTGACTGGCCATGGTTTGTTCCATCGGTTGGGACGGCTGCTGCAAAACGAATCACCCTCGAAGAAGCGCACTGCTGTAGTACGCTATTGTAGAACCAAGCATCGACCAATTATCAAAACGCATGAGTGACCCACTAGAATTCCTGCATCAAATTTGGCCATCTCATTCTGAGTATGCCAAGCGTTGGCTTAACCGTTTTCCGCTATGGAATCAGGAAGCTGCAGAGCCCGAACCTTTGTTGACCTGCATTGAAACCTGGCTGGAAGATGCCAAAGACCTGCAGGAAGAAACTGCGCTGATGAGCAAATTGCGCCTGGTTCGTCAGCGCAGCATGATTGAAATCATGCGCCGCGATCTGTTGGGCCAAGTGGATTTGTTTGAAGTCACCGAAGCGTTGTCGTTTTTGGCAGATGCCTGCGTGCAAATCGCCTTGAATTTTTGCCACAAACAGCAGGCTGAACGTTACGGTGAACCATCCAACGGCGACTGCCTGATGGTGGTGGGCATGGGCAAGCTGGGGGGCTTGGAGCTCAATGCATCCAGCGACATTGACCTGATTTTTTTGTACAACCAAGACGGCGAAACATTGGGCGGCCCCACAGGCAGGACCCAATCCCACGCCGAGTTTTTTACCCAGGTTGGGCGAAAGCTCATTCGACTGATTTCAGAAGTGACCGAAGAGGGCTTCGTGTTTCGCGTGGACATGCGCCTTCGACCCAACGGCGACTCGGGGCCCCTGGTGGTCACCCTAGACATGCTGGAAGAATACTTTGTGGTGCAAGGGCGAGAATGGGAGCGGTATGCCTGGATCAAAGCAAGGGTGATCAATTGGGCAGTGGATCCCTCGCAAGATGAAGCATTCCAGCAATCAATCGACAATCTCAACAACATTGTGCGGCCCTTTGTGTACCGCAAATACCTGGACTTTGGTGCCATTCGAGCCTTGCGTGCACTGCATGTGCAAATTCGCAATGAGGTCAGCAAGCGAGAGCATCAACACCCAGGCAGCGTGCATGTGAAGTTGGGGCGAGGAGGCATTCGGGAAATCGAGTTCACTGCACAGGCCTTTCAGCTGATTCGTGGCGGGCGGGAGCCACGGCTGCAACTGCGCCGCACGGTGGATGTGTTGGAAGAGTGCGTATCTCTGGGTTTACTCAGCCAGGAAGACCATGACCGCTTGGTGGCTGCATACCGTTTTTTGCGCAACCTGGAACACCGCCTGCAATACGTGGACGACGCACAAACCCACCGACTGCCGGCTTCGCCAGCCGAGGTGCTGAAAATTGCCCATGCCATGGGCTACCAAGACCCCAGCAATTTTTTAAGCGCACTCAAGCGCCACATGAACCACGTGGCATCCCATTTTGATGTGGTGTTTGGGGACAAACAGGAAGACGAGGAAACACCGGATTTGAGCTTGCCGTGGGCCGACACCCTCACCGAGGGATTTTCCAATCCACAGGCCGCGCAGGACCGCTATCAACAGTTCATCGAGTCCAGCCGCTATCAGGCTTTGCCCAGTGCGCACCGTGAACGGGTTGATCGCGTCATGCCCGCTTTGCTCGCCGCTGCAGGTGCATCCAACGCACCAGACTCATGCTGGAAGTACTGTTGCGACCTGATTGAAACAGTCTCTCGGCGCGGTGCCTATCTCAGTCTTTTGGACGAGTATCCGATTGCACGCATGCGCGTGAGTCGCATGCTGGCGGCCAGCCCCTGGGCGGCCAATTTTTTGATCAAACACCCGCTGCTGCTGGATGAATTACTGGACAGCCGTACCTTGCTGGCTCCACCCAATTTCGAGCAATGGCGTGCACAACTGCGTGACATGCTGGACCAAGCCCGGTTGCCCGATGGGCAGGCCGACTTGGAGCGGCAAATGGACTTGGTGCGTGAACAGCACCATGCCCAACTCTTCCGGGTGCTGGCCCAGGACCTTGAAAACCTGCTCACCGTGGAGCATGTGTCCGACCTGCTCTCGGAGTTGGCCGACAGCACACTTGAAATTGTGCTGGAACGTGCCTGGGAGCAGTTGCCCAAGCGGCATGTCGCCAAACCAAGATTCGCGGTGATTGCCTATGGCAAACACGGTGGAAAAGAGCTGGGATACGCCTCTGACTTGGACATGATTTTTTTGTTTGACGACGCCGATGACCGTGCACCGGAGCTGTACGCCCAACTGGCCAAACGTTTTAACCGCTGGCTCACCACACAAACAGCGGCAGGCACACTGTTTGAAACCGACTTCCGCCTCCGGCCCAACGGCGAGGCTGGGCTTTTGGTGAGCAGCATTGAGTCGTTTGAATCTTACCAACGTCGCGAAGGCGGCGTTGGTGCATGGTTTTGGGAGCACCAGGCTTTAACGCGAGCAAGGTTCTGCGTGGGCGATGCCGAAATTGGCAAAAAATTTGAAACGCTGCGCGATGAAATCCTGAGCCTGCCACGAGGCTGGGAGGTGGTGAAATCCGAGGTGATTGCCATGCGCAAAAAAATGCTGGAGGGTCACCCCAACCACAGCGAGCTGTTCGATGTGAAACACGACATTGGTGGCATGGTGGACGTGGAGTTCATGGTTCAAGCCCTTGTGTTGGGGCATGCGCACCAGCACCCCATACTCACGGGCAACAAAGGCAACATTGCACTGCTTAAAAAAGCTGGAGAGCTTGGCCTGGTGCCCGATGGACTGGCCAACGCAGTGGCCGACGCCTACCGCCAACTGCGTGCCAAACAGCATGCCATGCGCTTGGCAGGCCACGACAAATCCCGCACCGGGGACCCCGCCATGGTGGTTTTGCGCAAACCCATTCGCACCCTTTGGGAAGTGCTGTTTGGAGAAGCGCTCACCGCGCCAGTGTGATCACTTGGGCACAGCCACCTGGTACATGCGCTTCTGGATGGTGCCTGTTTTGCGGGCCAGGTAGGGTGAGTTTTTGCGCTTGTCAAAGTAACGTGGGGCCGGCAGCATGCCAGCCATGCGAGCAGCTTGGTAGGTGCTGAGCTGCTTGGCATTCACACCAAAGTGATGGCGTGCACCGGCTTGTGCGCCATACACGCCATTGCCCCACTCCACCACGTTCAGATACACCTCCAAAATTCTACGCTTGTCCCACAAGGCCTCAATCATCAGGGCAATCACCAGCTCCTGGCCCTTGCGGATGTAACTGCGCTTGGATGTTAAAAAGAGGTTCTTGGCCAGTTGCTGGGTGATCGTAGAACCACCATGGGTCACACGCCCTCGCCGAGCGTTGCGCTGGATGGCCAGCTCAATGGCCTCCATTTCCACGCCTTTGTGATCCACAAAGCCACTGTCCTCAGCAGCAACCACGGCTCGCTTCAAATTCAGCGAAATGTCCTCGTAGGGCACCCATTCATGCTTGAGCTGAAAGCCAGGGTCGGTTTTGCGGATTTCTTCCAGCCGATTCTGCATAAAGCTGGTGCTGCTCGGGTTGACATGCGTCCACACCGCAATTTGACCGAGGTACCACAGCTGCAACAACACCACGGCGCAAAACGCCCAAAAGAACAAACGCCACAACCAGCGGAAAGGATTGAAACGCCAAGCGCGCTTGCCCATGGTCAACCCGCCTTGGCCAACAACTGCGAGCGCACCCTCTCCAGGGTTTGCTCGCCATCCGGGGCTTTGCCAGTCCACCATTCAAACGCCAACTGCGCCTGAAACACCAGCATGCCAAGCCCATCGGCCACCACAGCGCCGGGCGACAGCCGTGTGCGGGCCAGCCGCATGAAAGGCGTGTCGGATGGCGCGTACATCATGTCATAAGCCAGCACCGCACAGCCCCACCAGTCCGCGTGGATGGTGGGCACCTCACCCTGCAAGCTGCTAGAAGACGCATTCACAATCAACAGCGGTGCTGGCGGCAAATCAAAATCGGCGGGCGCATGTTCAAGGCTGCCGCCGGCGGCAGGCAACTCGAGGGCCTCGGCCCGCTCGGCCAAAGCACGGGCTTTGGCACTGGTGCGGTTCAACACAGTGAGGTGTTGTACCCCATGGGCCCGAAACGAAGCCACGCAACCTGCAGCTGCACCGCCGGCACCCAACAACAGCACTTGGCACTGGTCCAGGCGCAAGTGCATCGGTGCGAGCAAGCGTTGCAAATCACGGCACAGCCCACCGCCATCGGTGTTGTCTGCTTCCACCGAGCCATCTGTCAAAAACTTCAGTGTGTTAGCGGCCTGGGCAAATTGCGCACCCTCGCTTGCACGGCTGGCCAACTCAA
The DNA here is from genome assembly GCA_036275655.1 of Limnobacter sp. GTDB lineage: Bacteria > Pseudomonadota > Gammaproteobacteria > Burkholderiales > Burkholderiaceae_B > Limnobacter. The sequence continues at coordinate 10,319 of DASUDK010000081.1, forward strand.
AGGCTTGCAGTTTGAAAGGCACCGTGACATTGGCCCCCTGCACGCCTGCGGCCTGAAGCGCCCGCACCGTTGCAGCAAAACCATCCATGGGAGCCAGCAGGCGCATGTACTGCAAAGGCAAAT